>DAIQBR010000429.1:2545-3208 GCA_036781105.1 Kiloniellaceae bacterium | reverse complement strand
TGATCCTGTTCTGCAACATCGTCGAGCCGTCGACCGGCCAGCTGTACAATCGCGACCCGCGTTCGACCGCGGTGCTGGCGCAGGAGCACCTGAAGGCGACCGGCATCGGCGACACCTCCTTCTGGGGTCCGGAAGCCGAGTTCTTCGTGTTCGACGACGTGCGCTTCGACGTCTCCTCCAACCAGACCTACTACTTCGTCGATTCCGACGAGGGCCCCTACAACACCGGCTCCATCTTCGAAGAAGGCAACCTGGGGCACCGTCCGGGCATCAAGGGCGGCTACTTCCCGGTGCCGCCGGTCGACTCCGCCATGGACCTGCGCGGCGAGATGCTGAAGGTCATGAAAGAGATGGGTCTCGCCGTCGAGAAGCATCACCACGAGGTGGCGCCCTCGCAGCATGAACTGGGCACCAAGTTCCAGTCCATGGTGACGGCCGCCGATCACATGCAGATCTACAAGTACTGCGTCCACCAGGTCGCCCATCAGTACGGCAAGACGGCGACCTTCATGCCGAAGCCGATTGCCGGCGACAACGGCTCGGGCATGCACACCCACCAGTCGATCTGGAAAGACGGCAAGCCGCTGTTTGCCGGCGACGGATATGCCGGCCTGTCGGAGACCTGCCTCCACTACATCGGCGGCATCATCAAGCACGCCAAGG
>DAIQBR010000429.1:2102-2494 GCA_036781105.1 Kiloniellaceae bacterium | reverse complement strand
GGGCTTCGAGGCGCCCGTGCTGCTCGCCTATTCGGCGCGCAACCGTTCGGCCTCCTGCCGCATTCCCTACGGCGAGAGCCCGAAGGCCAAGCGTGTCGAGGTACGTTTCCCCGACCCGACGGCCAATCCCTACCTCGCCTTCGCGGCGATGCTGATGGCCGGCCTGGACGGCATCAAGAACAAGATCCACCCGGGCGACCCGATGGACAAGGACCTCTACGACCTGCCGCCGGAGGAACTGGCCGGCGTGCCCACGGTCTGCGGCTCGCTCCGCGAGGCCATGGAGGCCCTGGAAGCCGACCACGACTTCCTGCTCGCCGGCGACGTCTTCACCAGCGACCAGATCGATGCCTACATGGATCTGAAGTGGGAAGAGATCTACGAGTTCGAGC
>DAIQBR010000429.1:0-2086 GCA_036781105.1 Kiloniellaceae bacterium | reverse complement strand
GGTGTGAGGAACCGGTCGGCATAACGACTGGCGCGGCTTCCGCTCACGGGCGGTGCCGCCGGAAACGAAGAGGCCCCGCCGGCTTGCCGGCGGGGCCTTTTGCTTTGCGGCCGAACCGCTTTGCGAGTCGCGCGGGGCGCAGCGGCTGAAAGAGTTAAGCCGGCGTTAACGCCGGCGCGAAATCACAGATCGGCTCTATTTCCACCACAGTCCTGCCCTGATCGGATCACGCAGCCAACACAAGGCAAGCCGTGCCGGTCTCTGTATGGTGCCGCCCTGCCCGCAGCGAGTCGCGGCGAATCGGTTTGCAAAGGAAACGACTTAGAAAGAAATATTGATAAAATCTTAATATTCATCCTAGGGTATACAGCAACGTTTAATTTTTTATTAAATTATTCCAAATGACCAACAAATACTCTTTTTGTATCATAGAAACCTCCCTAATAAATCACGCCCTGATAACCAATAGCGTCTTATATCTACTCCGAACCCGCTATCACGCTTGGAGTAGATTTTGCTTTCACGACGACACCTGCTGGGCGCGCTCGGCGCCCTGACGGCAGGCGCCACGCTTCCCCTGTCCGCGCAAGCGGCCATCACCGGCCTGCAGGGGCCGCTGCCTCTCTCATCCGACATGTCATCTGGAGATTTCGTTCCGGCGCCGGCCGCCTGGTTCACCCTGTTGAGCCAGCACCCGGAACTCGATCCGCAGCACTCGCCCCTGGTGCCGGTCAAGCTGACGCCCGCACGCGCGGCCCTGCTGATGAAGGTGAACACGGAGATCAATCGCAAGGTCCGCTATCGCAAGGATGCCGGCGGCGACGTCTGGCAGATCGGCGGCCGCGAAGGCGACTGCGAGGACATTGCCATCCGCAAGCTCGCGGTGCTCACCCAGGTCCACGGCTTTCCGCGTGGCGCCCTCACCCTGTCGGCCTGCAAACTGGAAGGGCGCGGCGGGCACGCCGTCCTGCTGGCGCACAGCGACAGCGGCGTCTACGTCCTGGACAGCCTGACGCCGCGTGTCGCCCCCTGGCACAGCCTGCCCTACAGCTGGATCGCGCGGGAGGAGCCCGGCGCGCCCTTCCGCCTGTGGCGCAGTCTGAAAGTGTAAGAGCGGATCCGGCGCGGCTCAGCGCGAAAGCTTCAAGCGAAACACCTTGCCCCCGTCGCCGTGCACGGAATCGTGCGCGCGGATGATCACCTCGTGGACGTCGTCGGGGATCACCACCCCGCCGAGGGCGCGGGTGAAGGGCTGCTCGGCCTCGTGCGGGTGCAGCAGCACCCTTGTGCCCAGCACGCGCCCCTCCGGCGTTTCCACCTGCCAGCGGTCGGCATAGTGGTCCCAGCCCTCGTCGGCATGGCGCACCGTGACCCGGAAGCGCCAGGTATCGTCGCTCTCGCGCGCGGCCTCGGCGCCGACCACGTCGGCCTCGCCGGCGGCGGCACCGCCGGCCGCCACGACGCAGAGCGCCACCGCCATCATCAAAAGTCTCATGCCGCCGGCTCCTCACGTGCGGTGGTTCTTTCCGGCGGCACCGGACGCGGCCGCCCGGCGTCGTCGATCGCCACCAGGGTGAATGTCCCCTCGGTCACTTTCACCCTTTCCCCTTGCCGCGACCGCAGCGCCCAAGCCTCGATGTGGATGGCAATGGAAGTGCGCCCGACGCGGATGATGTCGGCATAGGTGCAGAGCACGTCGCCGACGTAGACCGGCTTGTGGAACACCATGGCGTCGACCGCCACGGTGGCAACGCGGCCGGCGGCGCGGGTCGCGGCGGTGATGCCGCCGGCGATGTCCATCTGCGACAGCACCCAGCCGCCGAAGATGTCGCCGCTGGGGTTGGCGTCGCCCGGCATGGCCAGGGTGCGTGTCGCCAGTTCGCCCCGCGGTTGATCTCTGGTCGGTTGATTGGCGTCAGTGGTCATGGCGCGAGACTGCTGTGGGGCATGGACAGAGCACCTCTGGTTCACTAGATACAGGGCCGCCGGATAAGCTACCCTACTTTATCGGCGATTCTCACCCTTCGAGTCGCGGTCCGGACAGGGTTCCGGGAAACTTCATTTCGTTCATAGCACAGGCCAAGAT
>DAIQBR010000428.1:1751-3212 GCA_036781105.1 Kiloniellaceae bacterium | reverse complement strand
TCCTCAACGCCGCGGCCAACACCCTCATCGTCGCCGTCTCCGCCACGCTGCTGGCCACCGTCATCGGCGCGCTGCTGGCCGTCGGCATGGAATACCGCCGCCGCGGCCCGGCGCTGGAGGCGATCCTCTTCGCGCCGATGATCATCCCGGACATCGTGCTGGCCATCGCGCTCTTGTCCTTCTTCACGCTGCTGGACGTCACCCTCGGGCTGCATTCCATCGTCCTTAGCCACGTGGTCTTCAACATCGCCTTCGTCTGCGCGGTGGTGCGCACCCGCCTGCGCCAGTTCGACTGGGCGGTCTTCGAGGCTTCGGTGGACCTGGGTGCCTCGGAGCCGACCACATTCCGGCGCATCATCCTGCCCATGATCCTCCCCGGAATCCTGGCCGGCGCCATGCTGTCCTTCACGCTGTCGGTCGATGAATTTATCATCGCTTTTTTCACGGCCGGCGCCGGGCAGTCTTCGACCACTTTGCCGATGCAGATCTACTCGATGATCCGTTTCGGGGTGACGCCGGAAATCAATGCCTTGGCCACCGTCATCATGCTGGTCAGCTTCACCCTGGTGCTGGCCGCGCAGCGGGTGAACAAGGGGGCGGTGACGCCATGAGCGCGCCGACCGTCATTTCGCTTCAGGGCCTTACCAAGCGTTTCGGACAGATCACGGCAGTGAAGGCCGCCAACCTCGACTTTGTCGAGAACGAGTTCTTCGCGCTGCTGGGCCCCTCGGGCTGCGGCAAGACCACCCTCCTGCGCATGATCGCCGGTTTCGCGAAGCCCGACGCGGGGCGCATCCTGCTCGACGGCAAGGACATGACGGCGCTGAGGCCCAACCGCCGGCCGGTGAACCTCATGTTCCAGTCCTACGCCCTCTTCCCGCACATGACGGTGGCGCAGAACGTTTCCTACGGCCTGGAAATGGAGGGCCTGGCGCGCGCCGAGATATCCCGCCGGGTCGGCGATATCCTGGAGATGACCGAGCTTGCCGGCTTCCGCGACCGCAAGCCCGACAGCCTCTCGGGCGGCCAGCGCCAGCGCGTCGCGCTGGCCCGCGCGCGGGTCAAGCGGCCGCGGGTGCTGCTGCTCGACGAGCCGCTCGGCGCCCTCGACAAGAAGCTGCGCGAGCAGATGCAGCTCGAGCTCAAACGTATGCAGCACGAGGTCGGCATCACCTTCGTTATCGTCACCCACGACCAGGAGGAAGCGCTGGTCATGGCCGACCGCATCGCGGTGCTGAACGCCGGCGAAATCGTCCAGGTCGGCGCTCCAAGAGAGCTTTACGAATATCCTTCAAACAGATTCGTCGCAGGCTTCATCGGCAAGATGAACTTTTTCCCTGGCCGCATCGCGCCCGGCGGCCTCGCCGTCGGTGCTGACACCCTCCTGGCAGGCGCGGCGCCCGCGGGCATCGCCGGCGCGGCGGTCGCCGCGGTGCGCCCCGAACGCCTTTCCCTGGCGGC
>DAIQBR010000428.1:0-1700 GCA_036781105.1 Kiloniellaceae bacterium | reverse complement strand
GCCGGCGGGCGCGGCGGAGGCCGGCGACTGGCGCCCGGGGCGCCGCGTGTGGTGCTGCTGGGATCCGGCCCATACCCGAATTCTGGCAGCCTGAACAATGGAATGCGCAAGCAAGCAGACAAGCGAGGCAAGGACATGAGCGACAAGAAGACCATCGCATTTTTCCCGGAGGCGGCCTTCGGCCCGGCCCTCAATTCCGTCGGCATCGCCCAGGCTTGCGAGAAGCTGGGCCACAAGGCGGTCTTCCTCACCGACCCCGGCATGGCAGGGGTCTACGCCGGCTACGGCTTCGAGGAGCACATGGTGAACATGTCCGAGCCCATGGAGCCCGAGGCCATGGCGAAGTACTGGTCCGACTTCATCAACGGCCACATTCCGAACTTCAACAAGACGCCCTACGAGCAGCTCGACAACTATGTGAAGGACTGCTGGGAAGCCATTGTCGAAACCTCGATCTGGGCGGAAAAGGATCTGCCGGGCGTGCTCGCCAAGGTGCAGCCGGACGTGATCTGCGTCGACAACGTGATCCTCTTCCCGGCGATCAAGCGCTACAGCCGCGAGAACGGCAAGCCCTGGGTGCGCATCATCTCCTGCTCGGAGAACGAGATCGTCGACCCCGACATTCCGCCGCACCTCTCCGGCTGCGGCGAGACGGATCGCGCGTGTTTCGAGAAATTCGACAGCAAGTTCAGGCAGGTGGTGAAGCCCTGCCACGAGAAGTTCAACGCCTTCCTGAAGGACTGCGGCGAAAAGCCTTATGAGCTTGGCGAGTTCTTCGAGGCCTCGCCCTCCCTGAACCTGCTGCTCTATCCCGAGCCGGTGAAGTTCAAGCGGCGCAATGCCCTCGATCCGGCACGCTTCCAGTACCTGGAAGGCTGCGTGCGCGAGGAAAAGCCCTACGACATCCCGGACTTCGGCGACTACAACGACAAGCCGGTCATCTACGTCAGCTTCGGCAGTTTGGGATCCGGCGACGTCGGCCAGCTGAAGCGCATCATGGCGACCCTCGGCAAGATGCCGGTCCGCGCCCTGATGAACGTCGGCGACTACAAGGACCAGTACACAGAAGTGCCGGCCAACGTGCACATCGAAAGCTGGTATCCGCAGCCCTCGGTCATCAAGCAGATGGACGCGGTGATCCACCACGGCGGCAACAACTCCTTCAATGAATGCCTCTACTTCGGCAAGCCGGCCCTGGTCATGCCCTTCGTGTGGGACGGCCACGACAACGCAACCCGCGTGCAGGAGACCGGCCACGGCCTGCACCTGCACCGCGCCAACTGGACGGAGGCGCAGTTGAGCGGTGCGATCGAGAAGCTGCTGTCCGACAAGGAGATGGCGGCCAAGCTGAAGGCGACTTCAGCGCATATGCAGGGCCGCCACGGGCCGACCAAGGCGGCCGGCCTGCTCGACAAGCTGGTGAAGGGCGCTTGAGTATGCCGGCGCTTCAACCACGGAGCCTGGAATCGACGGCACCGCACCTCGCGGCGGCCAGTGTCTGGGCCGAAAGCCTTGCCGACTGGGGCGTGCAGCCGGACGCCGTGGAAGGCGTCAGCCGCAGCAGCGGGCGCCTGCTGTGGAAGGGCGAGGGTGGCCACCCGGAAGCGGGGCTCTGGGTCTGCACGCCCGGGCGCTGGCGGCTCTCACTGCCGGCCGACGAGCTCTGCCACTTCGTCGCCGGGCGCGCGGTCTACCGCTGC
>DAIQBR010000427.1:2121-3224 GCA_036781105.1 Kiloniellaceae bacterium | reverse complement strand
TATCTCTACATCGCCTTCCGCCTGGCGCGGCCGCACTGGGCGCTGGACCTCGCCGTCGCGGCGCGGCTGGCGGCGCCGGCGGGCTTTGCCGGCGGCGTGCTGCAGGGGGCGGCGGGGGTTTCGGCGCCGGTCTCCATCACCTTCCTCAACGCCACGCGCATGGAGCGCGACACCTTCATCGCCACCATCTCGGTCTTCTTCGTGGCGATGTCGCTGGTGCAGATCCCGCTGCTGACCGCCTGGGAGGTGCTGACGCCGGCGCGCACGCTGCTCAGCGCGGCGGCGACCCTGCCGCTGATCGCCGGCATGCCGCTGGGCGCCTTGCTGGCCCGGCGCATGTCGAAGACCTTCTTCGACCGCCTGATCCTGGTCATCCTGGCGGTCATCGCCACCCGGCTGGTGATCGGCGCGGTGCTGTGAGGGGTTCACCCTCACCTGCCTTCGCCGAGGCTTCGGCAGGCGGGCCCAGCTTCGAAATGTGCTACGCCAGGGTCACCGCGTAGACCTGGTCGCGGGTGTCGCAGAGGCTGAGGCGCCATTCGACGGGGCGGCGGTCGAGGGCGAGGGCGACGCGGTCGATGGCGAGCAGCGGCGCGCCTTCGTCGATGTCGAGGTGCCTGGCGACGTCGGCGCCGGCAGCGACGGCGGTCAGGCGCTCCTCGGCGCGGGCGATGGTGATGCCGTAGTCGCGCGCGAAGAGGGTGTAGAGGGTGTTGGGCAGCTCGCGGTGGTTATCCAGGCCGGGGAAGAGCGCGGCGGGCAGCACGATGCGCTCGTGGATCGCCGGTCTGCCGGCGTAGCTGCGCAGGCGCACGATGCGGAACACGGGATCGCCGCGCGCGATCTCCAGGCGCTCGGCCTCGGCCGCCTTGGCCGGACCGCCGGCGCGGCGCAGCACCCGGCTCTCCGGCACCAGGGGCGCGCCCTTGGGATCGGTCAGCTTGAAGAAGTGGAAGAGGGCATGCTCCTGGTCGTGCTCGGCGACGTAGGTGCCGCGGCCCTGGCGGCGCACCAGCAGGTTCTCCGCCGTCATCTCGTCCAGCGCCTTCCTAACCGTGCCCTGGCTGACGCCGAGCTCGTCGGCGAGCTGGAACTCGCTGGGC
>DAIQBR010000427.1:0-2084 GCA_036781105.1 Kiloniellaceae bacterium | reverse complement strand
GCCGGCGACCAAGCGGTCGACCAGCAGGTCCCGGACCTGGCGGTAGAGCGGCCGGAAGCCGGGCAGCGAAGCCAGTGCGCTCAAGAGAATCTCCTTGTCTTATATAAGACATAACATATAACTTCGGCCCCTGGAACGGAAGAACGCGGCAAGAAGCCCGGGCGGCAAGCCCGAAGGGCCCGCCGCGCGAACTATGGGAGAACATCCAAAAGATGTCGGCACCGGATTTCATCGTGCACGACGCCAAGGACACGGTCGGGGTGATCGTGCGCGAGGGCGTCGAGGCCAAGACCAAGCTCACCGGCTGGATCATGGAGGACGACTCGCGCTTCGAGCTGACCTGCATCGACGCCATCCCGCTGGGCCACAAGATCGCCTTGGGCGACATCGCCGCGGGGGATACCATCCTCAAGTACGGCCACGACATCGGCAAGGCGGTGGCGAAGATCGCCAAGGGCGGCCACGTCCACACCCAGAACGTCAAAACCAAACGCTGGTAGGGGAGGCGGAGAGATGAGCGCAAATAATTTCCTCGGTTACCGCCGCGAGAACGGCCGCGTCGGCATCCGCAATCACGTCGTCATCCTGCCGCTGGACGATCTCTCCAATGCCGCCTGCGAGAAGGTGGCCAACAACATCGAGGGCTGCCTGGCGCTGCCGCACCACTACGGGCGCCTGCAGTTCGGCGAGGACCTGGAGCTGCACTTCCGCACCCTGATCGGCACCGGCAGCAACCCCAACGTCGCCGCGGTCATCGTCATCGGCATCGAGCCGCAGTGGACCGGCCGCGTGGTCGAGGGCATCCGCAAGACAGGAAAACCCGTAGAGGGCTTCGCCATCGAGGGCCACGGCGAGATCAAGATCGTCGCCGAGGCCTCGCGCAAGGCCAAGGACTACGTCCAGTGGGCGACCGAGATGCAGCGCGAGCCCTGCAAGATCGATGAGCTGTGGGTCTCGACCAAGTGCGGCGAGTCCGACACCACGTCCGGCCTGGCGTCGAACCCGACGGTCGGCAACTTCATCGACAAGTTCGACGAACTGGGCGCGACGACCTGCTTCGGCGAGACCTCGGAGCTGACCGGCGCCGAGGAGGTCTGCGCCACCCGCGCGGCGACCAAGGAAGTGGCCGAGAAGTTCATGCGCACCTGGCAGGCCTACATGGACGAGGTCATCGAGCCGCACAAGACGAGCGATCTCTCCGACAGCCAGCCGACCAAGGGCAACATCGCCGGCGGCCTCACCACCATCGAGGAAAAGGCCTTCGGCAACCTGCAGAAGATCGGCAAGAAGACCAAGTTCATCGACGTGCTGAAGCCGGCGGAGGAACCCTCCAAGGGTCCCGGCCTCTACTTCATGGACTCCTCCTCGGCGGCCGCCGAGTGCGTGACCCTGCAGGCCGCCGCCGGCTTCGTGGTGCATCTGTTCCCGACCGGGCAGGGCAACATCATCGGCAACCCCATCGAGCCGGTCATCAAGCTGACCGCCAATCCGAAGACGGCGCGCGAGATGGGCGAGCACGTCGACCTGGACGTCTCCGGCATCCTGCGCGGCGAGATGAATCTGGACGAGGCGGGCGACGCCCTGATCGACATCACCCTGCGCACCTGCAACGGGCGCCTGACGGCGGCGGAAGCGCTGAAGCACCGCGAGTTCGTCATGACCAAATTGTACCGGAGTGCGTGAGGGGTAACTCTCAACTGTCAGGCTCGGACCTGCCTTCGCCGAAGCGAAACTTCGGCTTCGCGCAGGCAGGCTTGTTCCGAGCATCCAGGGCGGCCGACTCAGCAGCGGCCCTGGACCCTCGCAACAAGTGCGAGGGTGACGAGAGGAGCAGGGGGAAGCCGCGTGGCGGACATCGTCATTTCCGAGTTCATGGACGAGGTCGCGGTCGAGGGGCTGCGCGACGGCTTCAGCGTGCTCTACGATCCCGGGCTGGTCGACCGGCCTGAGGAACTGAAGGCGGCGCTGGCCGGGGCGCGCGCCCTCATCGTGCGCAACCGCACCCAGGTGACGGCGGACGTGCTCGACGCGGGCGCGAAGCTGGAAGCCGTCGGGCGCCTGGGCGTCGGGCTCGACAACATCGA
>DAIQBR010000426.1:0-3229 GCA_036781105.1 Kiloniellaceae bacterium | reverse complement strand
CCTGGACCACGAAGTAGGCATCGCGCAGCCAGCAGTAGCGGTAGTCCCAGTTGCGGCCGGAATCCGCGGACTCCGGGATCGAGGTCGTCATGGCGGCAATGATGGCGCCGGTCTCCTCGAAGCTGCAGAGCTTCAGGGTGATGGAGGCGCGGATCACCGCCTCCTGCCACTCAAAGGGCAGGGCGAGGTAGCGCGCCCACTCGCGCCAGTACTCGTCGGTCTTGCGGAAGAACTCGCGGCTGGTCTCGTCGACCGGTGCCGTGAGGCTTTCGTCGGGCCCGAGAATCAGCGAGACCGGCGTGTCAAGGATGAAGGGCACCTCGTCGAGCAGGTAGGTGATCGGCGCGTCGGTGGTCAGCCGCAGGGTGAGGTGCGGCATGACGTAGCGCACATGGTTGCTGCCGCGGGTGGTCTGCGGCTCGCCGCGGCCGTAGTCGTGGTTGGGGCGCACGCGCAGGCGCACACGCGGGCTGCCGGAAACCGGGCGGACATGGCGCACGATGGTGGGCGGCCGGAAAATGCGGCCGAAATGCTTGAAGCGCGGTGCGAAGTCGGTGACCTCGACGACGCCGTCGCTGGAATCGTAGAGCCGGGTAATCACCACGGCGGAGTTGCGCCGGTAGTGCTGCTCCGAGCGCTGGAAATCCTGCAGTTCGACGTCGAAGACACCGCTGTCAGAACTTTCCTCGTCTTTGAGGAGGCCGCAGAAGACAGGGTCGCTGTCAAAGCGCGGCATGCAGGACCAGACGATGCTGGCGCGGGAATCGATCAGGGCGCCGAAAGAGCAGTTGCCGATAATGGCCAGGTCAAGGGAACTCATCGCGCCTCTTCTTCTTTCTCGCCGTCGAGCCAGCTTCGCAGCCAGCCGTGGACCGCCGCCTCGTCCGCCAGGATGAGGGCGGCAGCGGTGTCCGGCGACGGTCCGACCCGGATCGACAGGCCGCCCTGCCGGTTCACCATGCCAAAGCCGTCCTCGTCAGTCACGTCGTCGCCGACGAAAACGGGTTGCCGCCCGGCAAAGGGCGGCTCGTGCATGAAGGCTTCTATGGCGGTCCCCTTGTCGGCACCCGCAGGCTTCACTTCGAGAACCATTTTGCCGTGCGTGAGTTCCAGCGAGGGAAGGGCGCCGACGAGGCCGCGCAGGAAATCTTCCGCCTCCCGCTCGTATTGCGGGGCCGCGCGAAAGTGCAGCGCGAGCGATTGGCCCTTGTCCTCCAGCAGCAGTCCCTTGCGGCTGGCGGCAAAATCGGCGATGCGCCGGCGCAGCGGTGCAAGCTCTTCGGCGACGTCGCGGCGGTGAATGACGTGGTCGGCACCGCGCCGCTCCAGGCCGTGGATGCCGGCGCAGGGCAGCTTCAAGGGCGCGAAAAGCTCGTCGAGATTCTCGATGGAACGCCCGCTTATGAGGGCCAGCGCGCCGCCGGTGCCGCGCTCGATTCCGCGTCGGGGTGTGGCGCGATCGACAGGAGGGTGCCGTCGACATCGAGAAAGAGAGCCTGCCTGTCGGGGCAGGGGCGGAGCCGGCTAGCGTCCGCTGCGCTGCCGCTGTCAGCGGTGGAACTCCGGGTACCGGAAGAGACGGCCTTGTCGGCGGGGTAGGAACTGGCGTTGTTGTCCGCGTCCGAATTCAATGGTCCCTGCGCCCTGCTTGCACACGCCCTACTCCTGCCGGGGCTCGCTCGCGCCAAAGAGGCAGCGGCGTCAAAGGCAAGGCTACCCTCCTGCGATACGAGCTTTGCAGTATCCCGCTGTGCCCGACGATGGCAAGGCATTCATTTCAGGGGCTTCGGGCGTGTTCGAACGACTTTGACAGGGCCCGGCTGGGCCGCCGCAGCGGGCCGCGCGGGTCTGCGGGGAGGCGCCTGGCCGGTCAGTTCGGCGAAGACGGCACGCAGGAAGTGCAGGTCGGATGCAGCCGTGTCGGCTGTGCGGCGCGCCGCTGCCCCCCTTTCGCCGGGCCTGGGTCCTGTCATGCCGATCCTCCTTTCACGGTCCGTCGATGACAGTATTTTACGAAAAACGCAATTATTCGCAACCCAGAAAGCTAATACGGTTCGGATGATCGCCCTCTGGCTTAGCTTTGCTTGCCGGATCTACCGCAGATTTTATGATTTACGCAACAGGCTGGCCGGTCAGCCGCGGGCCCGCAGCTTCACCCAGGTGACCGGGGCGACCCACTCGACGGCGACGTTCTGCTCGATCGGCGTGGCGGCGTTGACCGAGACCAGGGTGACCTCGCCGGCCTTGTTGCCGGGCTCGACGATCTTCACCAGCTGGCGCCCGTCCTTGGTCTGCACCACGCACTCGCGGCCGTAGCACTTGGCGAGGTCCAGGCCGTCGTCGCGGGAGTAGCCGAGATGCTCGCCGTCCTTGAAGCGCGGCGCCATGGAGTGGCCGCGCACCACCACGCAGACGCCGCCGCCTTCGCCTTGCGGGGCCTCGATCTTGTACAGGCCGGAGCCCTTCTCGTGGTCGTCGATGGAGAGCACGGTCTCGCCGGCGCCGACGTAGCCGACCACCAGGCTGGCGGGCCGGCCGCCGGAAGCGACCGCGGCGCCGAGCTTGCCGACGAGGTCGTCGAGTGAGGTCTCGAGGTAGTCGGCCATCTCGACGGCCTCCTCGATCTTGATGCCGCGGCTCTTGTTGAGGATCTCGGTGATCCGCGAGGGGTCGAGACCCATGTGCTTGGCAAGGCCGCGCTGGGTCTTGCCGAGCTGGCGCAGGCGATCCTGGAACCAGTGTTTCTGCATGAGGCGAATATTGCGAAAAATGCTATTTGATGTCCATTGCGAAATATGCAATTCATTGACCCGTGAGGTTGTGGCGCGGCGGCGGTTTCCCGTCGACGCCGCAGAGACCCCTGGACGGAGAGGCGATCGATGCAGCCAGCCAGTCAGCCAGTGAACAAGCCCGCCGGGCAGACCGCCGGGCAGCTTTCCCCGTCGCGCCGGACCACGGCGGCGGCGCTGAAGCAGCAGATTCTGGCCTTTCTCAAGGAACGCCTGCCGGCGGGCTGGACGGTGCAACCGCTGCAGCGGGAGCCGGGCGCCGCGGCCGATATCCTCATCCTCTCGCCGCGCGGGCGCTGTCACTTCCTCTTCGTGCGCGCGCCCGCCGACCGCTGGTGGGACGGCGGCCCGCGCAGCGTGCCGGCAGAGCGGTTTTCCGCCGCGGAGGCGGGCCTGGCGCGGCGGCTGCGCGCCGCCGGCCATCGCGCCCGCGCCGTCTG
>DAIQBR010000425.1:0-3274 GCA_036781105.1 Kiloniellaceae bacterium | reverse complement strand
GTTTCATCTCCAAGCCGCTGCGCCAGCCGCTGCCGCCCGCTCTGCCCCCCGGCGCGCAGCCCCATGGCGACTTCCTAGGCGGCCGCCCGGGGACGATCCGCCTGGAAGGCTCGCGCAAGCAGGCCATCGAGACAGGACGGACCCGCCTGCTGGTCGCCGCCGCCAGCTTCACCCTTGCCTTCGCGCTGATCGGCTGGCGCCTTGTCGACCTCGGCATCATGGCCGAACAGCACGAACCCTCGCTGGCGCGCAGCCTGTCGTCCGACGCGCTGGAAACCGGGCGCGCCGACATCACCGACCGCAACGGCGTGGTGCTCGCCACCACCATGCCGACGGCCTCGCTCTACGCCAATCCGCAGCATCTGCGCGATCCCGAAGGCGCCGCCGAACAGCTCGCCAAGGTGCTGCCGCAGCTCAATCCCGCGAACCTGCGGGCGCGCCTGGCCAGCGACCGCAGCTTCGTGTGGCTGCAGCGCAACCTGACACCGCGCCAGCAGTACGAGGTGAACCGCCTGGGCATTCCGGGCTTCTACTTCCAGCGCGAGCAGCGCCGCTTTTACCCGCATGGCACGCTGACACCGCACGTGGTCGGCTTCACCGGCGTCGACAACCAGGGCCTCGCCGGCATCGAGCAGTCCTTCGACGACGTGCTGCGCGGCTCCGCGCAGCCGCTGCGCCTCAGCCTCGACCTGCGCGTCCAGCACCTGCTGGCCCAGGAACTGGCCGACGCCATGCAGACCTTCAGCGCCGTCGGGGCCGCCGGCGTGGTGATGGACGCCAAGACCGGCGAACTGCTGGCCATGGTCTCGCTGCCGAGCTTCGATCCCGAAAAGCCGGCCGCCGCCGTCGCCGACGCGCGCTTCAACCGCGCCAGCCTCGGCATCTACGAGATGGGCTCGGTGTTCAAGATCTTCACTACCGCCATGGCGCTGGACAACGGCGTAGTGACGGTTTCCGACGGCTACGACGTGCGCCAGCCGATCCGCGTGGCGCGCTTCACCATCCGCGACTACCACCCCAAGAACCGGTGGCTCTCGGTGCCGGAAATCTTCATGTACTCCAGCAACATCGGCACCGTGCACATGGTCATGGACGCGGGCACGCCGGCGCAGCAGGCCTTCCTGAAGCGCATCGGGCTGCTGCAGCCCGCCGCTGTCGAGCTGAGCGAGGTCGGCGACCCGCTGGTCCCCTCGCCCTGGCGCGAGATCAACACCATGACGATCTCCTACGGCCACGGCCTGGCGGTCTCGCCGCTGCAGCTCACCGGCGCGGTGGCGACCATCGTGAACGGCGGCCGCGAGGTGCGCCCCACCCTGCTGCGCCAGGATCCGGCGCACACTGTGGAGCGCGCTCAGGTCATCTCCGCCGAGACCTCCGAGACCATGCGCCAGCTGATGCGCCTCGTGGTGGTCAAGGGCACCGGCCGCAAGGCCAACGCCGAGGGCTACCTGGTCGGCGGCAAGACCGGCACCGCCGACAAGCAGGTCGGCCGCGGCTACGCCCGCAACGCCCGCATCGCCTCCTTCGTCGGCGCATTTCCGATGGACGATCCGCGCTACGTGGTCTTCGCCATGGTCGACGAGCCGAAGCCGACCAAGGAAACCTTTGGCTACGCCACCGGCGGCTGGGTCGCCGCGCCGCTGGTCGGACGCCTGGTGGAGCGCATGGCGCCGCTGCTGGGCATCGCACCGCGCCAGGACGGCGAGGCGATGATCGAAGACATGATCGCCGACATCGAGGCGAGAGCGGAAGGACGCCAGCTTGCGTCTAACTGAGCTGATAGAGGGATACGACAAGAGCATGCAGCCGGGCGCGGCCCAGACGGAGGTGGAGATCAGCGGCCTGACGGCGGACAGCCGCAAGGTCGCTGCCGGCTACCTCTTTGCCGCGCTGCCCGGCAGCCGCGCCGACGGGCGCGACTTCATTCCCCAGGCTATCGAGAAGGGCGCCGCCGCCGTGCTGGCGCCCCGCGGCACGGCTCTGCCTCCCTCGGCACAGCACGTCGCCCTGCTGCTCGACGAGGATCCGCGGCACCGGCTGGCATTGCTGGCCGCCCGCTTTTACGGACGCCAGCCGGCGACGATCGGCACCAATTGCAAGACTTCGGTCGCCAGTTTCACCCGGCAACTCTGGCAAACGCTGGGTCACGATTCCGCCAGCCTCGGGACGCTCGGCCTGCAGCCGCCGCGCCCCGACGCACCGGCATCGCTGACCACGCCGGATCCGGTGGAACTGCACCGCTGCCTTGCGTCGCTGGCCCGTGATCACATCGATCACGTTGTGCTGGAAGCCTCAAGCCACGGCCTAGACCAGTCTCGGCTTGATGGGATCCGGGCCAGTGCCGCAGCCTTCACCAACCTGACGCGCGATCACCTCGACTACCACGGCACCATGGAGGCCTACCTGGCCGCCAAGCTGCGGCTGTTCACCGAGTTGCTGCAGCCCGACGGCTGCGCCGTGGTGAACGTCGACGATCCGGCCGGAGCGACTGTTGCCGACGCCTGCCGCGCGCGCGGGGTGAGGCTGATCACCTACGGAACGAAGCGCGGCGCGGACCTGCGGCTCGTCGAGCAGCAGCCGACCGCCACCGGCCAGGACCTGAAGCTCTCCGTCTTCGGCAAGGACTACACGGTCGCCCTGCCCGTGGCCGGTGCCTTCCAGGCAGGCAACGCGCTGGCCGCCCTCGGCTTCGTTCTCGCCGGCGGCGCGGATACCGACAAGGCGGTGGCCGCCCTGGAGACGCTCTCCGGGGTGCCGGGCCGCGTCGAACTGGTCGGCGCGACGCCGGCCGGCGGCCACGTTTATGTCGACTACGCGCACACGCCAGACGCGCTGGAAACCGTGCTGAAGGCGCTGCGCCCGCACACGCAGAACCGCCTCTTCGTCATCATCGGCTGCGGCGGCGACCGCGATCCCGGCAAGCGTCCGATGATGGGCCGCATCGCCGCGACGCTGGCCGACGAGGCCATCATCACCGACGACAACCCGCGCAGCGAGGACCCGGCGGCGATCCGCCAGGAAATGCTGGCCGAGGCCCCGGGCGCGCAGGAGATCGGCGATCGGGGGGCGGCTATCGCCACCGCGGTGGCCGCTATGGGTCCGGGCGACGTGCTGGTCATTGCCGGCAAGGGTCATGAGAGTGGCCAGATTGTTGGGGGACAAGTCTTGCCGTTCGACGACCGGGACGTTGCCCGGACCGCGATTTCCAAGCTGGCCGGAGGTGCCGCGTGAACGCCACCGCCGCCGCCAAGGAAGTGCTGTGGAGCGCCGAGGA
>DAIQBR010000424.1:0-3280 GCA_036781105.1 Kiloniellaceae bacterium | reverse complement strand
CGTCAGCCGGGTGCTGCCGGAAGACCTGCTCGGCCTCGCGCCCGCATCTCCACAGAGTGGCACACCTGAAGATGCGGAGGCGCCGCCGCTGTCGTCACGCGGCAGCCAGCTGATCCAACTGCGCCGCCTGCAGCAGGGCGGCGAGCGCGCCTTCCAGCCCGGCCTGCCGGAGACCGACGACTTTCCCTTCGACGTCTGGGCCCGCCTCCACAGCCGCATCTGGCGCCACCCCGCCGGCGAACTGCTGCGGCTCGGCGCGCCGGCCGGCCTGCGCGAGCTGCGCGAGGCCATCGCGCGCTACCTCGCCACCTTCCGCGGCCTCGCCTGCGACTGGCGCCAGGTGATCATCACCGCCGGCGCGCAGCAGGCCCTCGACCTGGTGATCCAGCTGCTGCTCGAACCGGGTGACAAGGTGTGGATCGAGGAGCCGGGCTATCCCGGCCTGCGCGGCCCGCTGATCGCCGCCGGGGCGCAGCCGCTGCCGCTGCCGCTCGACGGCGAGGGCCTGGTGGTGGCGGAGGGCCGCCGCCGCGCCGGTGACGCGCGCGCCGCCATCGTGACGCCGACCCACCACTACCCGCTCGGCACCACGCTCTCCCTGGCGCGGCGCCTGGAGCTGCTGGACTGGGCGCGCGACAGCGGTGCCTGGATTCTGGAGGACGACTACGACAGCGAGTACCGCTACGCCGGCCGGCCGCTGGCCTCCCTGCTCAGCCTCGCCGCGGGGCGTGCCGAAGGTGCGCGCGTCATCTACATCGGCTCCTTCTCCAAGGTGCTGTTCCCCTCGATCCGCCTCGGCTACCTGGTGGTGCCGGAGAATCTGGTCGAGCCGGTCAGCGCGGCGCAGGGCGCGCTCGGCGTGCAGCCGACGGCGGTGATCCAGCCGGTGCTCGCCGCCTTCATCGAGGAGGGCCACTTCGCCACCCACGTACGCCGCATGCGCCGGCTCTACGCCGCGCGCCAGGCGGCGCTGGTGGCGGCAGCGCAGGCGCACCTTTCCGACTTTCTCGAGGTCGCGCCCGACGACGCCGGCCTGCATCTCATGGGCTGGCTGAAGCCGGACATCGCCGAACGCCTCGGCGACCGCGGCGCCGCTGCCGCCGCCGCCAAAGCCGGCATCGCCGTGGCGCCGCTCAGCGACTACTACATTTCAGATCAGCCGGCGCGCCAGGGCCTGCTGCTCGGCTACGCCGCCGTGCCCGAAGACCAGATCGAGCGCGGCGCGGAACGTCTGGCAGAGGCTCTCCGGACCGCAACAGGGCTCTAACGAGCGATCGCTGTTTTTTGCAGCGCCGCGACCAACTGCTGCTCGTCGACCCGGTCGCCACAAAGTGTTGCTTGCACGAGGGTGTCGATCGCACCGGGCGGCAACTCGCTGCGGTCACCATCCGAAAGCAGGAACCCGATCTGTGCAAAGAAGCAGGACCCCGTCGCATCGGGATAGGGCGCGGTGGTGTAGTGCCCGACCGTATGCGCATCGCTTTTCGGAAAGCCGCGGATGATCCCGATGTCCAGGCTGTGTTGCCGGGCCTCGGGCTGCTGACGCGCGTAGGCATGGAACAATCTGGCCTGGCGCATCTCCAGCATCGCCTTTTCGGGCAAACTGCCGCCGGGGTTTCGGATTGTGCGGATGTAGCCTTCAACGCCGTTGTTGTCGGTAAAAAGATAGAAGTTCTCGACTAGGAAATTTGTATCGCTCCGGCGATGCAGCGAACCGACAACGAGGGGCATCGCTTCCTTTAGGTTCAAGTCCGCTTTTGATACGGGGATCTCTTCCCATTCGCCGTAGAAATGGGCTTCTGGCCCATTGCTGTCACTCGATGAGGCGCAGGCGGAAATCGATATTGCTGCTAATACTCCGAGCGCGATGCAGGTGAGCTTGTCCCGCAATCGTCCGCAAACCATCAGATCGTCCCCATCGTGCTCTTGGACAGGCGTTGGCGGAAGGCGTCGCGGTTCTCCACCGCTTTCAGCTTGCCGAGGACGTCGAGGATTACCCGGTCGGCGGGCAGCTTGCCGCACAGCAGCACCAGGACGGTGGTGTCGACGGAATCCGGCTCGCGGTCGATGCTGGCGTAGTCGACCATCAGGTAGCCGATGCGCGCGATGAAGCAGCTGTCGTGGTAGGGCTGGGCCGAGGCGCGGGTGTAGAAACCGAGCGTGCGGGGATCGCCGTTCTCGAAGCGGTGAACCTGTTCCAGCTTCATCTTGCCGCCCGGCGGCAGCGAGAGATCTTCGGCGAACGTGCGAAAATCTCTGGCGCTGCGCAGCTCGCCGGAGACCCGCTTGCTGTAGTGGCCGAAAGCGACGCGCGAGGTCAGCATGTAGCCGCGCAGGCCCTGGAAGGTATAGAGGTTCTGGAAGACCTGGCCCTCGCCGATCCGCTTGCCCAGCGAGTTGATCTCCAGCGGCGTGATCAGCGGCAGGGTGAGGTCGGCCTCGGCGAGGTCGATGGTGTCCCAGGCCAGCGGCATGTCGACGCTGCGCCCGGCGCCGTCGTCGACCGCCTCCGCCGCGCAGGCGGCAAGGGCGTGAAGCCCCGCCAGCATCACGAACAGCTTTGCAGAAACTCCGCGCTTCATGTCGCCCTGCTCCAGCCTGCCACGGCGTCACGGTAGCAAAGGACGGCCGGCCGGAGAACCGCTTGTGCACGCGGTCCGCAAAAAAGAAGCCGGCCCCTCGGAAGAGGGACCGGCTTGCCTGTTCGCCCTGTCGCGCGGACTAGCCGCGGTTCATGCGGTTGTTGATCAGGTCGTCGACCACGCCGGGGTCGGCCAGGGTCGAGGTGTCGCCCAGGTTCGAATAGTCGTTCTCGGCGATCTTGCGCAGGATGCGGCGCATGATCTTGCCGGAGCGCGTCTTCGGCAGGCCGGGGGCCCACTGGATGAGGTCGGGCGAGGCGATCGGCCCGATCTCCTTGCGCACCCACTGCACCAGTTCCTTGCGCAGCTCGTCGGTCGGCTCCTCGCCGGCGTTCAGCGTGACGTAGGCGTAGATGCCCTGGCCCTTGATGTTGTGCGGGTAGCCGACCACGGCGGACTCGGCGACCTTGGTGTGCGCCACCAGCGCGCTCTCCACCTCGGCGGTGCCCATGCGGTGGCCGGAGACGTTGATGACGTCGTCGACCCGCCCGGTGATCCAGTAGTAGCCGTCGGCGTCGCGCCGGCAGCCGTCGCCGGTGAAGTACTTGCCGGGGTAGGTCGAGAAGTAGGTCTGCACGAAGCGCTCGTGGTCGCCGTAGACCGTGCGCATCTGACCCGGCCAGGAATCGACGATGCAG
>DAIQBR010000423.1:2428-3281 GCA_036781105.1 Kiloniellaceae bacterium | reverse complement strand
GTAGCGCGACATCGGCAGGATGGTGAAGGCCATCAGCAGGTAGGTGGTGAACATGGCCATGAAGATGCCGTAGCCGAGCTCCGGCTGCTCGATGAAGAGGCGCGGGCCGACGTTCACGCCCTGGTACTGCATGACCACCAGCATGATGGCCGCGGTGGCGCCGCCGGGGATGCCGAGCACCAGCAGCGGAATGAGGGTGCCGGCGGTGACGCCGTTGTTGGCCGACTCCGGCGCGATGAGGCCTTCCGGGTGGCCGGTGCCGTAGAGCTCCGGCGTCTTTGAGAAGGTGCGCGACTGCTGGTAGGCGACGAAGGCGGCGATGGCCGCGCCGGCGCCGGGCGTGACGCCGATGATGAGGCCGATGAGGCTGGTCCAGGTGACGTGCCACCAGCGCTTCAGGGTAATCCGCACGCCTTCGAAGGTCTGCTGCCAGGAGCCGACCACCGCGGCGTCCTTGGCGTGGCGCGAGAGGATCGATTCGCCCTCGATGACCATGAAGGCCTCGGAGATGGCGAAGAGGCCGACCAGCGCCGGGATCAGCGGAATGCCGTCGTAGAGCTCGAGGAAACCCAGGGTGCCGCGCGGCGTGGCGTAGACGTGATCGGCGCCGATCGAGCCGATCATCAGGCCGAAGAAGCCGGCGATGAGGCCCTTGAGGGTGTTCTTGGCGGCGATGCTGGCGATCAGCGAGATGCCGAACAGCATGACCACGACCATCTCGACCGAATGCATGTAGAAGCCGACTCGGGCGAGCAGCGGCATGGAAGCCAGCGCGATCATGGTGGTGAGCAGGCCGCCCAGGGTCGAGGAAGTGAAGGAGATGGAGAGCGCGCGCTGGCCGTGGCCCTTCTTC
>DAIQBR010000423.1:0-2418 GCA_036781105.1 Kiloniellaceae bacterium | reverse complement strand
ATGGGGTAGCCGTCCAGCGGCGTCGCCGCGGCGCCGGCGGTGCCGGGGATGTTCACCAGAATGGCCGGGATGCCAGCGCCCATGCGCGAGGCGCAGTAGAGCGCCACCATGAAGACGAGGCCGACCTCGACCTCCATCACCAGGGTGACCGGCAGCAGGATGATGATGGTGTTGGCGGCGCTGAAGCCGGGGATGGCGCCGACGATGAGGCCGAGGAAGATCGACGGCACGATGACCCACCACAGCGACAGGCTGTGGAGGAACAGATCGGAGAAGAAGGCGACGGTTTCCATGATCGCGCCGCCCTAGCTCAGTGCCTGAACGAGGTACTCGACGGGCCCCTCGGGAAAGCGCTTCTGGAACAGCATGATGAAAACCACCAGCGCCGTTGCCGCCATGACCGCCGCCGCCGCGAGGCAGACCAGGGGCCGGCGGCCGCCGCCGAGCAGCAGCATGGAGGCCGCCATGAAGAGAAAGGTGGTCAGCGTCAGGCCGAGCCACTGCATGACCACGAGGTAGGCCAGGGTCAGGGCGATGAAGCCGATGCGCTTGGGCAGGATGTCGTAAGGCGCCAGCAGGTTGGTGGCGCCCAGGGTGGCGCGCCCGCTCAGCACTTCGCGCGCCGCATAGGCGATGAAGGCCAGCACCAGGACGATCAGCACCGAGCCGACCAGGAAGGCGTTGAGCTGGGCCGACCAGGGCGAGTCGATGACGGAGGAGATGTAGTAGAGCGTGAACGCCAGGGCGAGGATCGGGACGATGAGCTCGCCGCCCATCTGGCGTTCTTCCTGCTTTTCCTGTTCAGGACGCGGTTGCGTCGAGGCCATAACGTGTCGGTTCCGTAGTCGGGCCCGCCGCGCCGCCCGACCTTTTCCGGTGGCGGCAGGCGACAGGCCGTGAGAGAGAGGAAGAGGGCCGAAGGTCGCCCCTCAGCCCTCTTCAGTTCATGCTTCGAGCTATGTTCAGCTGCTGCCGGTGAGGAACTGCTTGTAGCGCTCTCCCAGATCCAGCATGGCCTGCTTGAACTTGGCGCATTCTTCGATGCCGCCGTAGTTCACGTATTCCCAGTGGCCCTTGGAATCGAGCACCGACTTCTTGTAGTCGGGATCGTCGAAGACCTTGCGGAAGGAGGTCTGCAGCGCCTCGAAGCGGTCGGGATACTTGTCGACGGCGGCCTTGTGGATGCCGAAGGCGCGCGAGGACAGCATCGGCGGCAGGTCGGTGCCGTAGACCTCGTTCATGGTCGGCGCGTTGTCGAGGGCCTCGCCGAGTACGTTCTTGTCGTTGAAGACCAGCAGGGTCTTCACCGCGTCGCCGGCGGCGGCCACGGCGCCGGAGGTCAGCACCGAGAAGTCGACCTCGCCGGTGACGGCGCCGGCCACGGTCTTCTTGCCGCCCGACAGCGGGATGAGGTTCACATCGATGCCGGTGTGATCGGCCAGCGCCAGCATGCCGATGGAGGCCGGATGCGCGAGGCGGCTGGTGCCGACGTTCAGCGGGCGCTTCTTGCCCTCGGCGATGATGGCGTCCATCGACTGCAGCGGGCTCTCGGCGCCGACGAAAAGCGCGCCGGGGTCGGTGTCGACACGGCCCCAGTAGATGTAGTCGTCGATGTTGAAGCTCGGCGCCTCGACCACCCAGTTCAGCACCTCCGGGCCCATGTTGCCGAAGATCAGGCTGTAGGCGTCGGGCTCGTACTTGCCCATGTAGACCTCGTAGCCGACGCGGCCGGAGGCGCCGGGGTAGAAGCCCGGCTCGAAGTTGGTGTCGAGGTGCTTTTTCCAGACCGCGGTGAAGGCGCGCAGGTTGCGGTCGGCACCGCCGCCCTCGCGGGTCGGCACGATGACGTCGATGTTGCGTTCCGGATAGCCGGCGGCGAAGGCACGAGACATGAGGCCCTGGCTGGATGCCAGCACCGCACCCGCGGCCCCTACCTTCAGCAGGGACCGCCGCGACACACTTGAGACGCCGGAATTCCTCTTAGAAATGAGCATGTTGGAAGCCTCCTCCCAGAGACGTTGGGGCCGGACTTGGTGCCGGCCGGGTTATGGGCGGCTGTGCCGCCGCGATTGGTTAAAGCTTCAACCATCTTGAAAAATAAGTCAAATGCGTCGGCAACGCGGTTGAGTTCAGGAAGATTGGTCAACCAATTAGCCCGGATTGGCTTCACCAATCCGGCGCGGACGCAGGATGATCGAGACAAAGGTGCCGAGGGCACGGGGATAAGACTAGCACCCGGAGCGCGACGGTCCAGGACAGGCGCGCGGCTTTTTGGAAAGGGCGGGCGGCGCCGGCCGGCGGGTCAGTCGATATTGCGCCGCCGGGCGATGTCGCGAAGCATGTCCCGGTAGCCCAGGACCGCGTGGTCGGCGAAGAGCGCGGAAAGGCCCTTCGGCGAGAACGACTTCAGCAGCGACC
>DAIQBR010000422.1:0-3315 GCA_036781105.1 Kiloniellaceae bacterium | reverse complement strand
CCGCCGCTTCGTCTTCGCCGACTACTCCAGCCGCATCACCGACCTGCTGCACGTGGTGGAAGAGGTCGCCTTCGAGCGCATCGACAAGCGCCTGGCACAGAAGCTGCTGGAGCTTGCCGGCCCCGGCGGCCGCCTGAGCGCCACCCACCAGGACCTGGCCGTGGAGCTGGGCACCGCGCGCGAGGTGGTGAGCCGCCACCTGAAGGAATTCCAGCGCCGCGGCTGGCTGAACCTGACCCGCGGCGAGATCTCCCTGAGCGACCGCGCCGCCCTGGAGGCCCTCGCCGCCGGCGGTTGACCTGGCGCAAGGCGCTTTGCGCCTCGGTGACTTAATCACATATTTCCGCTTGCCGACTGCCTAGACTGCTCCCCAGGCCGCGAAAGGCGCGTGCCATGCCGAGAGGAGCAAGCCCATGAAAAGCAATGTCGGAACCCTGGACCGCGCGCTGCGCGTCATCGTCGGCGCGGCGCTGATTTCCCTGGTTTTCGTCGGCCCGCAGACGCCCTGGGGCTGGATCGGGGTGATCCCCCTGGCGACCGCCTTCGTCGGCTTCTGCCCGGCCTACCGGCTGCTGGGCATCTGCACGACAAAGAAAAACCGTGAGGTGTGAGGCGATGGAGCTAAGAATCGCGCAGATCGACGACTCCGAGAGGACTTCCATGACCCCCGAGATCAAGACCTTCTTCGACGAGGCCACCTTCACCGCCACCCACGTGGTGTGGGATCCCGAGACCCGGCAGGCGGCGATCATCGATTCGGTGAAGGACTACGACCCCAAGTCGGGACGCACCGGCACGGCCTCGGCCGACGCCCTGATCGACTTCGTGAAGGCCCAGGGCCTGAAAGTCGAGTGGGTGCTGGAAACCCACGTCCACGCCGATCACCTGACCGCCGCGCCCTACCTGAAGGAGAAGCTGGGCGGCAAGATCGGTATCGGCGCGCGCATCGATGCGGTGCAGGGCGTGTTCAAGAAGGTCTTCAATGTCGAGGCCGACTTCGCCACCGACGGGCGCCAGTTCGACAAGCTGTTCGAGGACGGCGCAAGCTTCAAGATCGGCAAGCTGGAGGCCCGGGCGATCCACACGCCGGGACACACACCGGCCTGCTCGACCTACGTCATCGGCAACGCCGCCTTCGTCGGCGACACCCTGTTCATGCCGGACTACGGCACCGCGCGCTGCGACTTTCCCGGCGGCGACGCGCGGACGCTCTACCGCTCGATCCAGAAGATCCTGGCGCTGCCGCCCGAGACGCGCATTTTCCTGTGCCACGACTACAAGGCCAAGGGACGCGACGAATATGTCTGGGAGACCACCGTCGCCGAGGAGAAGGCCAAGAACATCCACGTGCACGACGGCGTCTCCGAGGACGACTTCGTGAAGATGCGCAGCGAGCGGGACAAGAAGCTGGAAATGCCCGTGCTGATCCTGCCGTCGGTGCAGGTCAACATGCGCGCCGGCGAACTGCCGCCGCCCGAGGACAACGGCACCCGCTACCTGAAGATCCCGCTCGACGCGCTGTAAGCCGCGCGCGGACCAACAACGACAAGCCGGCCGGGCCGGAAGGAAAGACCATGGAACTGAAGAAAATCGACAAGTCCTTCGCGGTCGCGCCGCAGATCCTGCCGCGCGAGGTCGAGGAGATCGCCGTGGCCGGCTACAAGACCATCATCTGCAACCGGCCGGACGGCGAAGGCAACGACCAGCCGCTGTTCCACGAGATCGAGGAAGCTGCCGGCAAGGCGGGCCTGCAGGTCCACTACCTGCCGGTGGAAAGCGGCAAGGTCAGCGACGCCGACGCCGGGAAATTCGCCGAGGCCTTCGAAGCCGCGCCCAAGCCGGTCTTCGCCTACTGCCGCAGCGGCACGCGCTCGGTCACCCTGTGGTCGCTGAGCCGCGCCGGCAAGATGCCGCTGGCCGACATCCTGGTCGCCGCCCGGAACGCCGGCTATGACATGTCCGGCGTGGTGCGGCGCATCGCCAACCAGGGCCGCATGCCCAGCGAGACCATCGACGCCAGCCACGAGATCGTCATCGTCGGCGCCGGTTCCGCCGGCATCGCCGTCGCCGCCTCGCTGCTGGCGCGCGCGCCCGACCTCGACATCGCGATCATCGATCCGGCCGATATCCACTACTACCAGCCCGGCTGGACCCTGGTGGGCGGCGGCGTCTTCGACGCCAAGGAAACCGTGCGCACGCTGTCGTCGGTGCTGCCGGAGGGGGTGCACTGGATCAAGGCCGCGGTCGCCGCCTTCGAGCCGGAGCGCAATGTCGTGCTGCTGGAGGGCTGCCGCGCCATCCGGTACAAGCGCCTCATCGTCTGTCCCGGCCTGAAGCTGGACTGGCACAAGGTGGAGGGCCTGGTCGATACCCTGGGCAAGAACGGCGTCACCTCCAACTACCGCTTCGACCTGGCGCCCTACACCTGGAAACTGGTGCAGGAGCTGAAGGCGGGCACCGCGCTGTTCACCCAGCCGCCGATGCCGATCAAATGCGCCGGCGCGCCGCAGAAGGCGCTGTACCTCTCGGCCGATCACTGGTTCCGCAACGACGTGCTCGACCACATCGACATCGCCTTCTACAACGCCGGCGGCGTGCTGTTCGGCGTGAAGGACTACGTGCCGGCGCTGATGGAATACGTCGAGAAGTACAAGGCCGAGCTGAAGTTCAGCCACAACCTGGTCGCCGTCGACGGGCCGGCCAGGATGGCCTGGTTCGACCAGACCGACGCCGACGGCAAGGTGACGCGGGTCGAGCGCGGCTTCGACATGATCCACGTCTGCCCGCCGCAGAGCGCGCCGGACTTCATCCGCGTGAGCCCGCTGGCCGACCAGGCCGGCTGGGTCGACGTCGACCAGAACACCCTGCGCCACAAGACCCACGAGAACATCTGGAGCCTGGGCGACGTGATGAACGCGCCCAACGCCAAGACCGCGGCGGCGGCGCGCAAGCAGGCGCCGGTGGTGGCGCAGAACGTGCTGGCCGACATGGGTGGCAAGGAAGGCGGGGGCGCGGCGGTCGGCCACTACGACGGCTACGGCTCTTGCCCGCTCACCGTGGAGCGCGGCAAGATCGTGCTGGCCGAGTTCGGCTACGGCGGCAAGCTGCTGCCGAGCTTCCCGAGCTGGCTCATCGACGGCAAGCGGCCGAGCCGCGCGGCCTGGCTGCTGAAGGAGAAGATCCTGCCGCCGGTCTACTGGCAGGCGATGCTGCGCGGCAAGGAATGGCTCGCCAAGCCGGGGCCGGTGAAGCCGTAAGTCCTGAACTGAGCCCGCGCCCCGCCCCCTGCCGGAGCGACCGATGATCGACCGCCTG
>DAIQBR010000421.1:1970-3316 GCA_036781105.1 Kiloniellaceae bacterium | reverse complement strand
ACCCTTGGTAAGGGTGGGGTCGGGTGTTCAATTCACCCCGGCGGCACCATTTCCCCTGCTGAAATTGCCGAAGAACCCTCGACGCCGCTCAGAAGCGGCAGCGGCTCTCCGATTCATCGAGGCCCAGGGTGTCGAGATTGTTCCGCTCGTGCAGAAAGCCGGGCAGCGGGGCCAGCCCGATGACCGCGTTGTGCGTGTGCAGCAGCAGTGCCTGGCGGAGCTGGCGGTTCCAGGGGCGGAAACTGCCGGGGAAGCCCTTGTAGAGATCGAAGGTGAAGCCCTCGCTCACCATCTCGCGGCGCAGCACGGCGATGTCGTCGCTCTTGGAACGGGCGATGGCCTCCACCACCGCCCGCACGGCGGCCCAGGCCGCCCAGTCCTCGTCGGCCATGAAGCGGCCGGACACCTTGTCGAAGCGCTGGTTGAGCTGCGGCGCGCCATGGCGTTCCCAAGTCCAGTGCCAGGCGCTGGGGACCAGTCCCTGGCTGCCCACGACCGGACGCGGCGCGTAGGTCGCATAGGGCACGTAGCGGCCGAACTCACCGTAGTCGTCGGCCAGGAAGACGGCGTCGTGGGCCGGCTCCGCGGTCAGCAGGGCGATGTTGTTCTGCTCGCGCTCGCGCGGGTCGTTGCTCAGCACAAAGGGGCGCACCGCCACAACGGTCAGGCCGAACTTGCGCGCCGAGGCCTGGAAGGCGGCGGAAAAGACCTTGTCGGCCGTGGCCTGTCCTTCCAGCACCAGCACCCGGCGCCACTTGCGGGCCGCCAGGAACTGGGCCAGGGCGTCGCTGCGCATGGCAAGGCTGGGGATCGTATGGAACAAGGTGGCGCCGCAGCCCTCTTGGCGCAGTTCCGCCGCGCCGTGGCGGATGTTGAAGAGGATGACGTCGTCGCCGGCCAGCGTTTCCGCCAGGTCGCGCAGCCGCTCCAGCGGCAGATCGAGCAGGAAGACGCGGCCGCCGCCCTGCGCCACGAGATCGCGCAGGAAGGCGGCCGAATCGGCCGCCTCGGGAACCTCGACACTCGCCAGCTTGAAGGTCAGCCCGAGCGCCCGTCCCAGGATGCGGACTTCCTTCACGGCCGTCTCGGCACCGGCCAGCGGCCGCTTGCGCTCCTGCAGCTTCAGGCCGGTGTAGGCCCGCTGCTCGACGTAGGCCGGATCGTACTCCTGGTACAGGTAGACAAAGGTGAAGTCCGGCCGCTCGGCGGCCCGCAGCGGAAGCCCGGACAGGGCGGCGAGCAGCAGGAGAAGGGCGACAAAGGCCTTAGTGATCGTCGATGAGAATGCCATAAGGCACCAGACCTACGGGAACCGACTTCAAGACCTTGCGGCTCGCGGTATCGAT
>DAIQBR010000421.1:0-1960 GCA_036781105.1 Kiloniellaceae bacterium | reverse complement strand
CAGACCGTTGGCGACCCAGAGCCGCTGCTCGTCGTGGGTCAGAGCCAGCCCCCAGGCGCGCTTGCCGACCAGCAGATAGTCGACCACCTCGCGGGCCTTCACGTCGACCACCGCGACATGGTTGGCGCGCCCGAGCGCCACGTAGGCCCACTGTCCGTCACGGGTAATCAGCACATCGACCGGCGTCACCTCCTCCTTGCGGAAGCCGGTCGGCAGGAAGGCGATGGTATCGACGATCTTCAGGGTCTCCACGTCGATGATGTCGACCACACCGGCCAGCTCCGCCGAGACCCAGAGCTCACGCTCATCGGGGGTCAGCGCAAAGCGCCGCGGGCGCGTGTCGACCAGGATGTCGGCAATGACCTCCTGCGCCTCGGTATCGATCACGTGCACCAGGTTGGCGGCCTCCGAGGCAACGAAGACCAGGCGCCCGTCCGAGGTTATCTGAACGCCTTCGGGTTCTTCGCCGGTCTCGAACTCCGCGAGCTGCTCGCCTGTTTCCACGTCGAACAGGGTGGCCGTCGCATCCTCTTCATTGGAGATGTAAAGGTGCCGTCCATTGGGATGGAGGTCGAAGGTTTCCGGTTCCTCGACGTTGCGGATGCGGCCGACCACTTCCTGGCTGGCGACGTCATAGACGACGATCACGGAGTCATCGGCACAGCCGACATAGAACTGACTGCGGTCCTGGCTGAAGTGCATGCCGCGCGGGCGCGCGCAGGTGTCGAAACTGCGCACCACCTGCCCCTCCAGGGTCAAGACGGTGATCGTGCTGTCCTTTTCGTTGCCGACGAAGACCAGCCCCGTGCCCTTGGCGTCAGCCATCCCCGGTTGCACTGCGGCAAAGGCGAGAACTCCCGCCAGCAGCGCAGCGCTTCCTACCCGCAAAGCCATTCGCCGGGGAGCCTCCCTTGTGCCCAACGCAGACGTTCTGCGACGTCTTTCTTCTACCGCCAATACAAACGTAATTTGTTGCAGTTTGCAATTGGCGACATTACCCTCTGGTCTTCGGGGCGGCATAACGAGCGCTTGCCAATAGGCAGACCAGAACAAGCAAGAAGCAATAAAAGGGAGCGCCGCCCTCCGAAATCAGAGCAATCAGTTTTGGGAGGGAATAATGTTTGGTCTTGCCCCCAACAGGCGGCTGCCTGGCTTAGCGACGGCAGTCTTTGCCTTCGCCCTCGTTTCATCGGGAGCCCAAGCTCAAGAGGTCCAGGGCGGCACGCTGTACGGCGACATGCATTCCGTGACGCAGGATATGCTGAACCGTGCGGCCGGCGACGGGAACAACTTTCTGCACACCAACGGCAACTACCACCAGACGCGGTATTACCCGAACCGCCAGATAAACACTTCGAACGTCAGCAAGCTGCGGCCGGCCTGGATCTTCCAGACCGAAGTGGTGGACAGCATGGAAACCACGCCGATCGTGGTGAACGGCGTCATGTATGTCACGACGTCCTTCAACCACGTCTATGCACTGGACGCGCGCACGGGCCAGCAGATCTGGCACCACAAGCACAACATGGGGCCGATCACGACATATTGCTGCGGACCCAACAACCGCGGCGTCGCCGTTTCCGGCGACAGGGTCTTCATGGGGACGCTCGATGCCAAGCTGGTCGCGCTGGACGCCAAGACCGGCAAGCAGCTCTGGGAAACCCAGATCGCCGATCCGGAGCTCGGCTACAGCGAGACCATGGCCCCGACCGTGGTCAACAACAAGGTGCTGATCGGCACCAACGGCGGCGAATACGGCATCCGCGGTTTCGTCAAGGCCTTCGACGTGGCGACCGGCGAGCTGCTGTGGACCTTCCACACCACGCCGGAAGACTCCAAGGGCGTCTGGGCCACCAAGGACGCCACCGGCCGCGACATGCACCGCGACATCTCGGCGGAAAAGGCCGCGCTGCAGGCGCAGGGCGATCCCTACGAGACCCTGGGCGGCGGCGTATGGCAG
>DAIQBR010000420.1:0-3346 GCA_036781105.1 Kiloniellaceae bacterium | reverse complement strand
CCAACTTTTGTGGAAGGTGGAGCTGCCCCATGCACTGCCGACCATCATGGCGGGGCTCACCCAGTGCATCATGCTGTCGCTCTCTATGGTGGTCATCGCCGCTCTGGTCGGCGCCGACGGCCTCGGCAAGCCGGTGGTGCGCGCGCTCAACACGGTGAACATCGCCCGCGGCTTCGAGGCCGGGCTCGCCATCGTCATCGTGGCGATCCTGCTCGATCGCATCTGCAAGCAGCGCGGCGTGAAGCAGAAGGGGCGCTGAGCGATGAGCGAAGAAAACCCCACCACCGTCGAGTTCCAGAAGGTCGACATCATCTTCGGCAAGGAGCCGCAGAAGGCCCTTGGCCTGCTCGACCAGGGCGCCGACCGCGACGAGATCCTCAAGGCGACCGACAACGTGGTCGGCGTGGCCGATGCCTCTCTCGCCATCGAGGAGGGCGAGATCTGCGTCCTCATGGGGCTGTCGGGCTCCGGCAAGTCGACGCTGCTGCGCGCCGTCAATGGCCTCAACAAGGTGACCCGCGGCAAGGTGCTGGTGCGCGACGGCAGTGGCGAGGACGCCGGGCTGGTCGACGTCGCTTCCTGCGACCCGGCGACCCTCCGACGCCTGCGCATGAACCGCGTCGCCATGGTGTTCCAGCAGTTCGCCCTCTTGCCCTGGCGCACGGTCTCGGAGAACGTCGGCCTCGGCCTGGAGCTGCGCGGCATGTCGAAGGCCGAGCGCGAGGCCATCGTCGAGGAGAAACTCTCCCTGGTCAGCCTGTCGCAGTGGAAGGACAAGTTCGCCCACGAGCTGTCCGGAGGCATGCAGCAGCGTGTGGGTCTCGCCCGGGCCTTCGCCACCGATGCCGATATCCTGCTGATGGACGAGCCCTTCTCGGCGCTCGATCCGCTGATCCGCGACCACCTGCAGGACGAGCTGCTGGTGCTGCAGCAGCGCCTGAAGAAGACCATTGTCTTCGTCAGCCATGACCTGGACGAGGCGCTGAAGCTGGGCAGCCACATCGCCATCATGGAGGGCGGGCGCATCGTGCAGTACGGCAAGCCCGAGTCCATCGTGCTGAACCCGGCCAACGAGTACGTCGCCGAGTTCGTCGCCCACATGAACCCGCTGAACGTGCTGCGCGGCGGCTCGCTGATGACGCCGGTGGAGCAGCTGAAGCGCGAAGGCGACGCCGTGCTGCTGGACCGCGCCGGGCGCTTCAAGGTGAAGCTGAACGTCGGCGGCGGGCCGGAGTCCGTCACCCTCGACGGCTACCTCGGCCGTATCATGCCCTGGCACGACGGCATGGACATGGCCGCTCTGCCGGAAACGGCCCTCATCACCGCGCCCTGCGACATGTCCATGCGGGTCGCCATCGAACTGCGCCAGGCGACCGGCCATCCCGTCGCCCTGGTGGAGGACGGCAAGCTGGTCGGCGTCTGCGGCGACGAGGAGATCTACGCCGGCATCCTGCGCCAGAGCAGCGTGGCGGACCAACCTGAACAAAAGGCGGGAGCGGCGTCTTGAGCATTACCGGTATCCTCTTCGACAAGGACGGCACGCTGCTGGACTACTACTCCATGTGGCTGCCGCTGAACCGGGCGGCGGCGCTGGAGGTGGCCGGCGGCGACGCCGCCGTGGCCGAGCGGCTCATGGTGGTGGCCGGCTACGACCCGGTGAGCGATACCTTCGCCGGCAACTCCATCATCGCCAGCGCCAGCAACGACGAACTGGCGGCCTGCTGGCTCGCGGAGCTGGGCGGCGAGGGCGACGTTGCCGACTTCACCCGGCGCATCACCGCGGTCTTCGAGGCCGGCAGCGCCGAGGCCGCGACACCGGTCGAAGGGCTCGCCGAGACATTACAACGCCTCAAGGCGCGCGGCCTTACCCTGGGCGTCGCCACCAACGACAGCGAGGACTCGGCACTCTCCAGCCTCGGCCGCTTCGAGGTGTTGGATCACTTCGCCTTCCTCGCCGGCTTCGATTCCGGCCACGGCGCCAAGCCCGGCCCCGGCATGGTGAACGCCTTCTGCGGTGCCACCGGCCTCGCCCCCGCCGCCGTCGCTGTGGTCGGCGACAACCACCACGACATGGAAATGGGCCGCCGCGCCGGCGCCGGCCTCTTGGTCGGCGTGCTCACCGGCACCGGCCTGCACGGCGACCTCGCGCCGCACGCGCACCACGTGTTGGACTCGATCCTGGATCTGGAAGCGCTGTTGGATGCGGAAGCGGAGAAGCTGCGGGCGTAGCGCTACTTCACTTGCGTCGCACAGATCTCGCCACCCCCCCCCTCGATTGTCATCCTCGCACTTGTTGCGATGTCGAGGCCGGGCGTCAGGCATATCCATGGATCCCGGCTCGCGCTCGCTGACGCTCGCTTGGCCGGGATGACGGGCGGAGAAGCGGATAGTCTGTGCGTCTGCGGATTCCAGCCTGATACCGCCTACAGCACTTCCCCGCCCAACTCCGGAAACACCTTCGACACCTTGTCCAGCAGGTAGTCGCCGTAGGTGCCGGTGAAGGCCTGCAGGTCGGCGTTGTCCCAGCGCGGCACCGTTGTGCCGTTGCCTTTCGCGGACTCTGCCGGCAGCGGCACCATCTCGGCGGCGAAGTCGGGATCGAAGAAGAGCGGGAAGGAGAGTCGCTCCTCGCCGCTGTCGTTGCGCACGCGGTTCGGCGTCGAGAGGTACCAGCCGCCGGTCAGGCGATCCAGCATGTCGCCGATGTTGCAGACCAGGGTGCCGGGCAGCGGCGGCGCGGCGATCCAGCCGCCGGGCGTCTTCACCTGCAGGCCGCCGTGGTGGTCCTGCGCCAGCAGGGTGAGCAGGCCGTAATCGCTGTGCTCGCCGACGCCCCAGTTTTCACCGCCGTCGCTTGCCGGAGGTGTCCAGGGTAATTGGTTCTGGGGGGGATAGTGGAAGATGCGGAACAGCACCGTCGGCTCGGCGGTGTAATGCGTCGCGAAGTAGTCGTCGGCGAGGCCCAGCGACAGCGCGACGCCCTCCATCAGATGGTGTGCCGCCCGCGTGGTGGCCGCCATGTAGGCCTCGACGGCGGGGCGCAGTTCCGGCACCTCGGCGGGCCAGAGGTTGGCGCCATGCAGCGGCCAGCCGGCCCTGACACGCGGATGGTCCGGCGGCAACTCGCTGCCGAAGTAGAGCCCCTCCTTGCCGTCGGGCCGCCCCGAGGTCAGCTCGCCGCCCAGCGGGAAGAAGCCGCGCCAGGCGCGCCCGCCCTTGGACATGGGGATGCGCTGTTTTACCGCTTCGGGCAGGTCGAAGAATTTCCGTGACGCCGCGTCGAGGTCTTGCAGCACGGCATCGCCGACGCCGTGGCCGGTCACGTAGAAGAACCCGCTGGCCCGGC
>DAIQBR010000419.1:0-3361 GCA_036781105.1 Kiloniellaceae bacterium | reverse complement strand
GCACGAACTCGGCCAGCAGCGGCGGGTCCTGGACGCGGATGCAGCCATGGCTGAAGGTGCGCTCCGGCCGGTTGAACAGGGATTTCGCCGGCGTGTCGTGCAGGTAGATGTTGAAGCGGTTGGGGAACATGAACTTCACCCGCCCCAGCGCGTTGCCCTCGCCGGAATCCTGGCGGATCTTGTAGGGGAAACTCGAACTGCTGACCTGCGACCAGTCGACGCCATGGGGATCGAGGACCTCGGCGCCGCTGCTCCAGTCGCTGAACAGCACGTAGTTGTTCCTCGCCAGATAGGTCGCATCCTGCTTGATCTTCGGCAGCAGTTCGTTGCGCGCGATCGACGGCGGCACGTTCCAGAAGGGGTTGATCTCCACGTAGGTCATCACGTGGCTGAAGATCGGCGTGCGGTGGTAGGGCTTGCCGACCACCACCGGCATGTCGACCAGGGTTCTCGGCTCGTCCACCAGCTTCAGGAGCTGGTCGGCCAGGTTCACGAAGATGTGGCGCTGCCCCAGGTCGTCGGTCATCCAGCGCCGGCGCTCCAGGTTCAGGACCATCTGCTCGATGCGCTTTTCGATCGGCACGTTGAGCGCCGCCAGGGTCTTGTTGCCGACGGCGCCGTCTTCGGCGAGGCCGTGACGGTACTGCATCCACTTGACCGCCGGCTCCATCCTCTCGTCGTAGAAATTCGGGTCGCCGCCGCTTTCGGCGAGATCGTCCTGCGGCTTCAGGTCGCCGACCAGGCGCAGGCGCTGGCGCAGCAGGCCGACGCGCGGGTCGGTCATGCCGGGCTTCAGGGTTTCGCCCTCGGGGATCGGCTGCCAGCCGCCCTGCAGGGCCAGGGCGCGATATTCCGCCAGCGCCACCTTCTGGCGGTCGTAGCGCACCGTCTGCGGGCGGTAGCCGTCGATGAAGGACGGCAGGTCGGTCGCCATCGCGGCGGCCGCCAGGACATCGGCCTTCTTCACCTCCTCCCGGAACACGAAGAGCTCCGGGTCGGCGACGTGCGGCGTGATGCGGCCCTGGCCGAGGTCGCCGGCATAGCGCACCAGGCCGAGGCTGAGCAGCACTTCCAGCTGGGCCAGGGCCTCCGGCGTTTCGGCGGCCAGCAGGCCGTTGACCTGGGAGGCGCGGTAGTCGTCGGGCTCCAGGCCGTCGAGGTCGGCGGCCACCAGGAGCTGGGCGAGTTCCCCGGCGCGCGGGCCGGCGGCGGTCTCCAGGACCCAGAGCGGGCGGTAGGCACGGGCGCGATAGAAGCGGTCGAGCACCGAGAGGGTCTCGATCTCGTCGTCGGTCCCCGCCGCGGCAACGCCGCCGGTGAGTTCCTCGGCCAGGGCGAGCGGCAGGGCATTGGCAAGGGCCTGATGCGGCAGCACGGCGGCGGCCAGCAGCATCACAAAGGTTACCCAGGCGGCGTGGCGCAACATGGTTCGCGAACTCCTTACTCTACTCCAGTCCCTTGGGCGACGGTCGCCCGGACGGCAGGCTCTCGGGCGACGGCCCCGGTCCTCTGCAGAACCCGCGCTATAGGACCACAGCGGCGCCCGGCTTGCCACCCCGGCGGCGGCAACCAAAGGGAGCATCGGGGGGCCGGATCACCGCCCTTTCGGAGTAGCCTGCGGGTCGGATCAGCCTTGTGGGAAGGACCGCCTATCCCCGCTGGGAAAAACGGCGGCCGACCAGGCTGGCGGCGATGTTGACCTTCTGGATGTCGATGGTGCCGCCGGCGATGCCCCAGGCCCAGCCGTCGCGCATTTTCTGCTCCAGGGGGTACTCGGTGGAATAGCCGTAGCCGCCCATGAGCTGCAGCGCCTTGCCGGTCACCTCGCGCACCATCTCGTTGGCGAAGCACTTGGCGATGGAGCTGTCGGCCACCGACGGCAGCCCCCGGGAGGCGTTCACCACCGCCCGGTAAAGCAGCAGGCGGGCGGCGTCGCACTTCATCGCCATTTCCGCCAGATGCAGCTGGACGGCCTGGAAATCGACCACGGGGCGGCCGAACTGGCGGCGCTCCTGCACGTAGTCCAGCACGTAGTCGAGCGCCGACTGGGCGATGGCGAGGCTCATGGTGGTGTTGCCGCAGCGCTCCAGGTCGAAGGCCTCCATCAATTGCCGGAAGCCGCCGGCCGGGACGATGCGGTTTTCCGCCGGCACCCGCACCTTGTCGAAGAAGATGTCGGCGCTCGGCACCCCGCGCAGGCCCATGTGGCGCTCGGGCTTGCCGAAGGAGACGCCCGGGCGGTCCTTTTCCACCAGCACCGCGCCGATACCTTTCGCACCGGGATCCTGCGACATCCGCGCGTAGACCACGTAGGCCCCGGAATGCCCGGCGCCGGAGCACCAGCGCTTGGCCCCCTCGACGACGATTTCGTCGCCCTCGGCCACCGCCCTGGTCGTGAGATCGGTGAGCGCGGTGCCGGCCCCGGCCTCCGACATGGCGACGGCGACGATCATCTCGCCGGCGCAGACCTTCGGGAGAATCCGCTGCTTCAGGCCCTCATCGGCGAAGTGGGCGATAGCCAGCACCGGGCCGAAGCAGGATTCGAAGACCGGAAAGGCCAGCGCGGGGGACAGCCTGGCCAGTTCTTCCAGGGCGATCACCGCTTCCAGGTGGCCGAGGCCCTGGCCGCCGTAGGCCTGGGGCAGGTTGATGCCCAGCAGGCCCATCTCGGCAAAGCGCTTCAGGACCGCAGGTCCGGGCGCCTCGCCGCTGCGCTCGATCTCCTGCGCGGCCTCGCGCAGTTCGCCGGCGGCGAAGCGGCGCACCGTCTCCTGCAGCGCCCGCTGCTCTTCGGTAAAACTGAAATCCATCTGTCGCGGTCTCCTCTCGCGTCCCTCTTCCGCCCGGCTCGGCTTGCAAGGTGGCGGATCGGCGCTATCGTGCATACGAATTTTCGTTTCATCAGTCGAATCATCCACGAGACGCAATGCACGTGAGCGAGACGGGCAACCGGGAGGGCGCGCTCAGCGGCCTCAGGGTGCTGGACCTGAGCCGCATCCTGGCCGGCCCCTGGGCAGGACAGATGCTGGGCGACCTGGGCGCCGAGGTGATCAAGGTGGAGAACCCCAAGAGCGGCGACGACACCCGCCACTGGGGGCCGCCCTTCGTCGCCGGCAGCGACGGCCAGGGCCGGCGCACGGCGGCCTACTTCACCGCCTGCAACCGCAACAAGCGCTCCATCGCGGTGGACTTCGCCCGGCCGGAAGGCGCCGCCCTGCTGCGCGGCCTGGCGCGGCAGAGCGACGTGGTCATCGAGAACTACAAGGTCGGCGGCCTGGCCAAGTACGGCCTGGACTACGCCAGTCTCAGCGCCGAGAACCCGGGCCTAATCTACTGCTCGATCACCGGCTTCGGCCAAACC
>DAIQBR010000418.1:0-3364 GCA_036781105.1 Kiloniellaceae bacterium | reverse complement strand
AGAGCTCGGTGTGGCCCTTCTGGCGGCCGAAGCCCTTGGACTCGATCACCGTGATGCCTTTGATCCCGACTTCGTGCAGCGCTTCCTTCACCTCATCAAGCTTGAAGGGCTTGATGATCGCTTCAATCTTCTTCATCGCGTGTATGGGCCCCGTGTGTGACTTGGGTGTGTAACTTGCCTCAACAACTGTCTGGATAACCCGCTACGGACACTTCCCGCAGGACCGACAGTCCTCGGGGCATCGTTCGCCGGCTAACCAGTCTCACCTTTCGCGTAAGCACGCGCCGTGCCAAGTGGCGGGAAGCCGCCAAATCCGCCGCTTTTGCACCTCTCCTGCCGGGCTGCGGCTGCCGGGTTCTTCGCGGCTGCACAAAATCTAAGCAGTTTGCATGCAAACTAATCAAGCCGAACGGGCTTCCCGCTGGGCCAGGTAGTCGGCGATGCGCTCCAGGGCCTTGCGGATGTTGTCCTGCGAGTTGGCGTAGGAGAGCCGCAGGAAGCCTTCGCCGAAGCGGCCGAAGGAGGTTCCGGCGATGGTCGCCACGCCGGCCTGTTCCAGCAGCTCGACCTCCAACGTCTTGGCGGCGATGCCGGTGCCGGAGATGTTGGGGAAGGCGTAGAAGGCGCCGGCCGGCTCGACGCAGGAGATGCCGGGGATCTGGTTGAGCGCGCGGTGGATGAGGCGCCGGCGCATATCGAAGGCGGCCATCATCTCGGAAACGGCGTCCTGCGGGCCGCGCAGAGCGGCGATGCCGGCGTACTGGGCGGCGGCGTTGACGCAGGAATGGCAGTTGATGGCGAGGCGCGTGGCCGCCTCGACCAGCGGCTTCGGCCAGACCGCGAAGCCCAGGCGCCAGCCGGTCATCGCGTAGGTCTTGCTCCAGCCGTCCAGCATGATGACGCGGTCGCGGATTTCCGGATACTGCAGCAGGCTGACATGCTCGCGGCCGTCGTAGAGCATCTGGCTGTAGATCTCGTCGGACAGGATGGCGACCTGCGGATGCGCGGCGAGTCCTTCGACCAGGCGGTCGACCTCCTCGCGCGGCGTCACGCCGCCGGTCGGGTTGGCCGGGCTGTTGAGGATGATCAGGCGGGTGCGCGGCGTGATGAGGCCCAGCACTTCCTCGGCGGAGAAGGCAAAGCCGCTGTCCTCGCGCAGCGGCACCGGCACCGCGGTGGCGCCGGAGAAGTTGATCACCGACTCGTAGATCGGAAAGCCGGGATTGGGGTAGAGGAGCTAGGCCCCCGGCTCACCGAACATCAGCACGGCGAAGAACATAGTGACCTTGCCGCCGGGCACGACGACGACGTGGCCCGGATCGACGCGCACCCGGTGGCGCATTTCCAGGTCCTCGGCAACGGCCTCGCGCAGTTCCAGGATGCCGTTGGCCGGAGTGTAGCCGTGGTGGCCGTCGCGCAGCGCCTTCACCGCCGCCTCGACGACGTGCTCGGGGGTCTGGAAGTCGGGCTGGCCGATGCCCAGGTTGACGATGTCGCGCCCCTCGGCCTCCAGTTGCTTGGCCCGCGCCAGCACCTCGAAGGCGCTCTCGGTTCCCAGCCGCGCGACCGCGGCCGCGGTTTTGAGCATTTCCGCTCCTCCCACCGTATTCCTGTCACCGGAAGTTCGTGCGAACACTATGACAGGGGGCAGGGAGCGGCAAGCCGCCGCGCAGCGCTCTGCGGGCCCGTTTCAGCGCCCTTGACGCCTGCCAGCCGGGGGTCTAAACACGCCCATCCGGCGCCCGGCGAGACCGGGGCCGGCCTTTTCCGGCATGGTGGCTGTAGCTCAGTTGGTTAGAGCGCCTGGTTGTGGTCCAGGAGGTCGTGGGTTCAAATCCCATCAGCCACCCCAAGCTGGTCATCCCCCTCAAGAATGAGCGCGCGATAGCGGTCCTGTGACAGGCCGGTGAAATCTGCCTGCCGCGCGCCGGCTGGGACGCATCTGGCCATACGTCCAGTTGACAAATCTCCCACCAGGCATAAGGTCGAACCACACCCAAAAAACGCCGCTTTCGGCGCCCGGACCGGCGGAAGATGCCCGCCTGCTGGCCTTTTTTTACGAAATTTGAAGCCGGTAGGCGCGTGCTCCTGCGGCGCCGGCCGGCTGGAGGATTGAGCCATCATTACCGACACTTCTACCACTGCCCCCCTCGCCACCATCGGCGGGCGCATTGCGCGGTCCCGCGAAGCTGCCGGCCTGAGCGTGGCCCAGGCCGCGCGTCGCCTGGGCGTGAAGACCGCGACCTGGCAGGGCTGGGAGAACGACCGTGCCGAGCCGCGCTCGAACAAGCTGCTGATGATGGCCGGCACCTTCGGGGTCAGCCCGACCTGGCTGCTGAGCGGCTACGGCGACGGCCCGACCGAGGTGATCGACGACGAGGTCCAGGTGCTGCGCCAGGAGCTGAAGTCGGTGGCCCAGGACGTCGCCTCGGCGCAGTCGCGCCTGACCGCGGTGCTCGAGCGCCTGGAGACCTTCTATTCTTACCATCACGTCGAGCCGAACTGAGTGGCTGCGGCGCGCCCGGCAAGGGCGCGTTTCCCCCAGGGCCTGTTCAGCGGTTGAAGGAAAGCGCGTCGCTGCCCGTCGGCACGTCCGGACGGCGCTCGGCGCCCAGGCTGGAGACCAGGGCGGAAAGGCTCCAGGCGTTGCTCTCGTCGCCCGGGCCGAGGGGCAGGGCGAAGCGGATGCCCACGGCATAGCCGCCGGCGCTGTCGGCGACGAGATCCGAGGTCATCTCGAAGGCGCCGAGGGATTGGCGAAAGCCGACGTGGGCCTCCGAGACCGCCTCCAGCGGGCGGTGCGTGAAGCCGACGAGGGCGCTGCCGCCGCGGGCGAAATCCCACTGTGAATTCAGGCCGAGATGCGTCAGCTGCGCCAGCGGCGTGGCGTCGTAATCCACCACGCCCTCGTGGCGCCCGCCGAAGAGGTCGAGTCCCAGCACGAGGCGGCCGGCGCCGTGCCGGCTCTGCGTGCCGTCGGCGGCGAAGCTGCTGGTCATGGTGAAGCGGTGATCCAGCTGGACCCCGTCCAGGTGCAGCCCGTTGCGCGCGATCACCCGCAGGTCGCGGTTGCCTTCGTCCCAGGCGTCGAAGCGGAGGGAGAAGCCCAGCGGCACCACGGCCTGCGCCCCCAGCTCCAGCCGCGTACCGCCGTCCAGCAGGCTGCTGCGGACCAGGGGGTTGATCTCCGGCGGGTCATAGAGATGGGGCTGCGCCATGCCGCCCATGAACTCCGTGTGCCGCAGGTTCACCGCCACCCCGCCGAAAGTGAAGCCGGCGGTCACTTCGCCGGCCGGCTGGTCGCTGGGCTGCAGGGCCACGTCGAAGTTCTCGCCGAGGCGGGCGAGGTCCAGGTCTTCGGCGC
>DAIQBR010000417.1:0-3371 GCA_036781105.1 Kiloniellaceae bacterium | reverse complement strand
TGCCGGACCGCCGCACCGCCATGCAGAATCTCGCCAAGCGCACCGATCTCACCGTGCTGCGCGGCATGGTCGGCACCCTGCTGCAGGCCGAGCGCTACGGCACCCCGCTGGCCCAGTCGCTGCGCGTGCTCTCCGCCGAATCCCGCGAAGAGCGGGCCATGAAGGCCGAGGAAAAAGCGGCACGGCTGCCGGCCCTGCTCACCGTCCCGATGATCGTCTTCATCCTGCCGCCGCTCTTCGTGGTGCTCATCGGCCCGGCGGCGCTGCGCACCATCGACGCCTTCAGCCGCATGTAGTCCGCGCCTTTCTCACCGGGAAAGGCGTTAGAGCACGGGTGCCAGCAGCCGCGACAGGCTGACCCCGAAGCGGAACCAGAAGGAGCGCTCGTCCAGCTCCCCGGCGGCGACGCGGCGGCTCCGGGCAAAGTCCTCTTCCAGCATCTCGGCAACCGCGGCGGCGAAGGCGCGGTCCCATACCACGATCGACAGCTCGAAATTCAGCCGGAAGGACCGGTTGTCCAGGTTGGCGGTGCCGATCGAGGCGATCTCGTCGTCCACCAGCAGGACCTTCTGGTGCAGGAAGCCCGGCTCGTAGCGGTAGATCGCGATGCCGGCGCGCTCGGCCATGGGATAGTAGCCGTAGGCCGCCAGGTGCACGAACAGCAGGTCGGCCCGCTGCGGCAGCAGAATGCGCACGTCGACCCCGCGCAGCCGGGCCAGTTCCAGTGCGGAGACGATCTGTTCATCCGGCACGAAATAGGGGCTGGCGATCCAGACCCGGCGCTGCGCGCTGCGCAGCGCCTCGAGAAAGAACAGCTCGCAGCTGTCTCGCGTATCGGCCGGGCCGGTCGGCAGCGGCAGCACGGCCTGGCCGCCTTCCGTCAGACCGTGCGGCTCCCAGGACAGCTCCGGGACCTCCTGGGCCGCCCAGTACCAGTCCTCCAGGAAGGCAAGCTGGACCGCCTGCACCGCCGGCCCTGCGATACGCAGATGGGTATCGCGCCACGCACCCATGGCGGCGTCGCGGCCGAGGTATTCGTCGCCGAAATTCAGCCCCCCGACGAAGGCGACCTGCCCGTCGGCAACCAGTATCTTGCGGTGATTGCGGAAGTTCAGCTGGAAGCGGTTCACCGGACCCTGGGTGGTCCCGAAGGGGCAGACCTGGACACCGGCGGCCCGCAGGTCCTCGATGAAGCTCTGCGGCAGGTCGTGGCTGCCGATCTCATCGTAGAGGACGTGGACCCTGATACCGTCCCGGGCGCGCCGCATGAGTCTGGCCTTGAGGTCGCGTCCGAGGTCGTCGTCGCGCAGAATATAGACCTGCAGCAGCACGTAGTCGGAGGCCGCGTCGATCGCCGCGAACATCGCCGAAAAGGCGTCCTCTCCGTTCTTCAGGAGACTCACGTCGTTGCCCTGGGAGAACGGCAGGCCGGCGAGCTGTTCAAAGACCCGCAAGTGGACCGCCTCCTGCGGCAAGGCAGCCCGGAAACTGCTTTCCAGGCGCTCCCGCAGGCCGGCGGCAAGATGGTGGATCTCGAGATCGCCGGCGCGCCGCGCTTCGACATAGCCGTGGAACTTGCCGCGCCCGAAGACCCAATAGAGCGGCAAGGCCAGGTAGGGAAAAGTCAGCAGGGAAATCGACCAGGCCACCGCACCCTGGGCCGTGCGCGTGCGCACCGCCGCATGCAGCGCCGAGGCGATCCCGGAGAGATGCACCAAACCGGCCAGCAGAACGGCGCCCAGGCCCAGGTTGTCAGCTAACCACGCGGTCATGATCAGTTCGCTCCCCGGCGCCCAGGCCCAGGCCCGGGTCTAGTCGCCGGCCGGAACGGCGAAGTCTTCGAGAAGGCCGGCAATCGCGGCGCGCAGGGCTTCCGGGTTGACCGGCTTCTGAAGCGCCGGAAAGCCCTGTTCGGCAATCTCCTGCAGCTCGTCCGGCCCCTGGTCCGCCGTGACGATCAGCACCGGCACCATGCGCCCGCAGCTGACCCTGAGGCGACTGGCGGCACGCGCGCCATTGTAGCCCTGCGGCAGCCGGTAATCGGCGATGATGAGGTCGATATCGCGCGGCGCTACGGTAACGATGGCCGCCGCGGTGTCGAAGTCGCTCGCCGACTCCACCCTGCAGCCCCAGGATTCGAGCGCCCGCACCATGCCGCGCCGGATCTGATGGTCATCGTCGATCACCAGCACTGTCGTGTCGCGGCGTAGTCTGGCCTGCTTCTGGTCGTCGTGCGCCTCACCGTGCAGTTCGACGGACTTGCCGGTCAGATCCAGTTCCACCGCGAACACGCTGCCCTTGCCCCGCACCGAATGCAGGAAGATTTCATGGCCCAGAATGTTGGCGAGGCGCCGGACGATCGAGAGCCCAAGTCCGACACCGCGGCGGCGCTCGCGCGCCGGATTGTCGAGCTGGTGGAACTCCTCGAAGATGCGCTGGCGCTCTCCTTCGGGGATACCCTGCCCGGTGTCCCAGACTTCGATCCGCAGCTTGTCGCGGCGGCGCCGGCAGCCGAGCAGGATGCTGCCCTGCTGGGTATAGCGCACCGCATTGGAAAGCAGGTTTCCGAGAATGCGCTCCAGTAGGTTGGGGTCGCTGTGGATCACCTGGCTGGACGGCACCATGCGAAGGGCAAGTCCGTGCTCGCGCGCCTGCGGCCCGTAGACACGCAGCATACGGTCAAGCAACTGCTGCACCGGAAAATCTATCGCCCGCGCCTCGAAGTTGCCGATTTCCAGCTCCGACACGTCGAGGAGCGCATTGAGCAGGCGCCCGGCCGCATTGGAGGCCTCGCGCAGGTCGCTGATGATGCAATGAGTCTCTTCGTCTTCGGAGCTGGCTTCCAGAGCTGCGATGAACAGCTCGATGGCGTGCAACGGTTGGCGCAGATCATGGCTGGCGGCCGCAAGGAAGCGTGTCTTGGCGCGGTCGGCCTGCTCGGCACGTTCGCGCGCCTTTTTCAGCTCAGTGATATCGGTGGACACGCTCGCGATACCGCCTTCGCGCGTGCGCCGCTCGGTGAGCAGGAAGGTATGGTTGTCACTCCAGCTGATTTCGACGGAGCCGTCGGCGGCAAGATGGGCGGCAACACGGTGCCGCACCCAGGTTTCGCGATCGTCGTCGCTCTCAAGCCCGCCGATGCAGCCGTTGAGGGCATTGGCCCTGGCGATCTCCTCGAAAGTGGCACCTGGATAGACATGCAGACCGTTGCCGAAAGCGCGCTGACGATAGATCTGGTTGCACAGCACCAGCCGGTCGTCCGCATCGAACAGCGCGAAGCCACCGGAAATGCTCTCGATGGCGTCGGTCAGGCGCTCCTCGGCGGCTTCGGCGCGCTGGCGTGCCTCGACCTCGGCGGTTTCGTCCTCGGC
>DAIQBR010000416.1:943-3385 GCA_036781105.1 Kiloniellaceae bacterium | reverse complement strand
GAGTAGCGTCAAAGGAAACGGCGGGAACCGAAGCTCCCGCCGTCTCTCATTCTCCCGCTATTACGCCCGCAGCTGATCGCCGATCGGCAGGTTGCGGATGCGCTTGCCGGTGGCGTTGAAGATCGCGTTCGAGAGCGCCGGGAGGAAGGGCGGCACGCCCGGCTCCCCGACCCCCGTCGCATGCACCGCGAAGGGGTGCTCCACGATGTGGGTGTGCACGACCTGCGGGAAGTTGCTTGACCGCACCATGTCGTAGTCGTGGAAGTTGCTCTGCTGCACCGCGCCGTTTTCCAGCGTGATGCCGCTGTACATGGCCGCCGTCATGCCGAACACGCAGGCGCCCTGCATCTGCGAGCGCACGCGTTCCGGGTTGGCGACGAAGCCGCAGTCGATGGCGACATGGGTCTCCGGCACCGTGACGTTGCCGCGGTCGTCGACCTTCACCCGCACCACCATGGCGATGTAGCTCACGAAGCTGCGGTGGCCGGCAATGCCGAGACCCTCGCCGGGCGGCAGCCCGCGGCCCCAGCCGCCCCTGGCGGCGGCCAGCTCGATCACGTTGCGCAGGCGGCCGGTGTCGAAGGGGAATTCGCTGGTGGGCTCGCCGTGGTTCCAGAAGTCCTGCTGCAGGCCCACCGTCTGCCAGTCGAGCTTGCGCGGCGGTCCCAGCATTTCCAGCAGGAAGTCCTTCTCGTCACGGCCCAGCTCGTGGGCGAGTTCCGCCGTGATCGAGTGGACCGCAAAGGCGCGCGGAATGTGCGACACCGAGCGGTACCAGCCGACGCGCGTGTGCGCGAAGGCCTTGCACTGCTCGGCGCGGACGTTGGGGATGTCGAAGGGCATGTCCTCCAGGCCCATGCCGATCTCGATGGGATGCTGCACGCCTTCGTCGGGTGCGAAGGTCGAGAGGAACGAGGTCGCCGCGCTGCGGTGACGCCAGGCGACCGGCTTGTCGTCAGCGTCGAGGCCGATGTCGATCCGCTCCACCGAGGTGGTGTGGTAGAAGCTGTGACGGATGTCGTCCTCACGCGTCCACTGCACGCGCACCGGGGCGCCGACCTCCTTCGAGAGGTAGGCCGCCTCGATGGCGAAGTCGCACTTGGACTTGCGCCCGAATCCGCCGCCCAGCAGCGTCACGTTGACCTTCACGTCCTCCTCACCGAGGCCGAGGAAGTCGGCGATGTCGAGGCGCGCGCCGTAGGGGCTCTGCAGGCAGCCCCAGACCTCGCACTTGCCGTCGGCATAGGAGGCCACCGCGGCGGGCGGCTCCATCGGCGCATGGGCCATGTGGGGCTGGTAGTACTCCCGCGTGAAGACGCGCGCGGCCCCGGCCAGCGCCGCTTCGGCGTCGCCCTGGTCGCGTACCGGCGCGCCGGGCGAATTGGCCGAAGCCCTGAGGGCAGCTTCCTGCTCCGCCGTGCTGGCGTTGCCCTGCGGCCCGGCCTCCCACTCGATCTCCAGGGCGTCGCGGCCCTGGATGGCCGCCCAGGTGTTGCGCGCCACCACGGCGACGCCGCCGAGCGGCTTGAACTTCGAGCCGATCGGGGCGCCGGGAATTGTTACCACCTTCTCGACGCCGGGCACCGCCAGGGCGGCCTCGGCGTTGAAGGACTTCACGCTGCCGCCGACCGCCGGCGGGCGGGCGACCACGGCGGTAAACATGCCCGGCAGGCTCACGTCAGCGCCGTAGACCGCCTTGCCGGTGGTGATGTCGTGCAGGTCGACGATCTTCACCTGGCCCTTGCCGATGTAGCGGAATTCCTTCTCGTCCTTGAAGCGCAAGGCCTCGCGCGGCGGCACCGGCAGGGCCAGGGCGTCCTCCGCCAGCTCGCCGTAGCCGAGCCGCAGGCCGAGCGACTTGTGGACCACCTCGTGGCCGACGGCCTGGACGTTGTCTGCGCCGGTCTCCCAGCGGTTGGCGGCGGCCTGCTCCAGCATGCGCCGCATCGCGGCGCCGATGTCGCGGGCCGGCTGGATGTGGTGGCGCAGGCTGCGCGAGCCGTCGGTGTCCTGGTTGCCGTACTTCTTCTCGTCGCCTTCGGCCTGGACGATCTTCACGCGCTCCCAGTCGGCCTCCAACTCGTCGGCCACCACCATGGGGATGGAGGTACGCGAGCCGGTGCCCATCTCGGAGCGGTGCGCCTTGATGGTCACGGTGCCGTCGCGGTCGATGGAGACGAAGACCAGCGGGTTGTTCACCACGCCGTTGGGCATCGACTGCCCGCCGTGCGGGTAGGTCTCGTAGGCCTCGGCATCGACGGGCAGGAACTGGACGGCGAGGGCGAAGGCGGCGGTGCCTTTCAGGAAGCCGCGGCGGCTGACGTTCTGGATGATGCTGCGCGAAGACGTCGGCGGGGTCGCGCCGCTGTTCTTGAGATTGAGGTGTGCGAGCATGGCCTTAGACTCCCGTGGAGGCGCGGCGCACGGCGCTGACGATGCGCT
>DAIQBR010000416.1:0-933 GCA_036781105.1 Kiloniellaceae bacterium | reverse complement strand
CGGCAGATGTTGCCCTGCATTTCGTCGAGGATCTGCTGGGCGCTGGGTTTCGGCGTTGCGCCGAGCAGCGAGGCGGCCTGCATGATCTGGCCGGCCTGGCAGAAGCCGCACTGCGGCACGTTGAGATCGCGCCAGGCGACCTGGACCGGGTGGTTGCCGTCGGGCGAGAGGCCCTCGATGGTGGTGACCGAGGCGCCCTCGGCCTCGCCCACCGTGGTCAGGCAGCCGCGCACCGCCTGTCCGTCGAGGTGGACGGTGCAGGCGCCGCACAGCCCGGTGCCGCAACCGTACTTCGTGCCGTTCAATCCCAACTCGTCGCGGACGTACCAAAGCAGGGGCGTCCCGGGGTCGCCGTCGAACTGACGCTCGACGCCGTTGACTTTGAGGCTGACCATCTGCGCTCTCCCGATTTTTATGATTTTGGGTGCAATGTCCTGAGCCTGGAACGCTAGGACGAAACCAGCCATGCGGCCAATTGATCATCAGTCCAATAGGCAGGGCTGATCGAGGCGCGTAAGCTCTTCGGGTAGATTTGCGCAGATTCAGAGCCGTCGCCGGGCCGCCGTTGGCAACCCGGTGTTTTGGCGTGTTTATTAGCGCTTGCTGGAAGGCGCCGCCGTTCCCTGGGACTACTCCGCTGCGCTGACGGCGGCCCGCTTGGCCGCCTGGCGCTCGCGCGCCTCGGCTTCGCTCTTGGCCTTGGCCACCGCGGCCTCGGCGGCCGCGTTGAGGTGGAACATCTCCAGCTCTTCGTCCTCGCCGTGGTCGACGACCGGGGCCAGCGCGAGATCGCTGTAGGCCTTGGCTTCGGGGTCGGCCTCGATGCGCCGGCGGATACGGTGCAGCCGCCAGGCATAAGCGCCCATGTAGGTGTAGTTGCGCAGCGTGCGGGCCAGTTCGCGCGGGTAGAACCACAGCGGGTTCTCGCGCGGC
>DAIQBR010000415.1:1371-3386 GCA_036781105.1 Kiloniellaceae bacterium | reverse complement strand
GCGCCGGGCACAGCCGGAGAGATCGGCCTCATGGACCTGGCGCGCGCCTATGCCCAGGCCGCCGAGGGACGCGAGCTCTGCATCACCGGGCGGCCGCTCGGCTGGCCGACCAACGCCAACCGCATCGACCATCCCCTCGACTTCCTCGGCCACACCGGTGGCGGCGGCCTGGGCGCCGGCCCCTCCATCGCCGTCGGCGTCGCGCTGGCGTTGCGCGAGACGGGTTCGCAGCGCCGCGCGGTCGCCATCCTCGGTGACGGCGACTACACCATGGGCCTGACCGCGATCTGGAACGCGGCCACCCTCGGCCTGCCGGTGCTCTTCCTCATCGCCAACAACCATTCCTACTACAACGACGAGAACCACCAGGTGCACGTCGCCGAGAAGCGCGACCGCCCGGTGGAGAACGCTCCCATCGGTCAGCGCATGCAGGGGCCGGAGCCGGACCTTCCGGCGCTGGCCCGTGCGCTGGGCATCGAGGCGCCGGACTCCGTCACCGATCTCGCCGACCTGCCGGGCGCCCTGGAGAAGGCGCTGGACCGCGTCGCGCAGGGCGCCGCCGTGGTGCTCGATGTCCAGGTGCGCGCCGAATACATCGGCGCCGCCATGGTCGAGTTCTCGTGAGCCGGGAAGTCAGCTAGATGGGTTCTTCCAGGTTCGAAAAGGCCTTCAGGCACATCGGCAAGCCGCTGCGCCGCAAGGAGGATGACCGCCTGCTGACCGGCAAGGGGCGTTTCACCGACGACTTCAGCCTGCCGGGCCAGGTCCACGCGGTCATGCTGCGCTCGCCCTATCCCCACGCGCGCCTGCGCGGCGTCGACAAGGAAGCCGCCCTGGCGGCGCCCGGCGTGCTCGGGGTTTTCACCGGCGCCGATCTCGCGGCCGACGGCCTCAACCCGATCCCCCACGATCCCCTGCCGTCGACGAAGTTCGACATGCAGCTTACCGCGCCCGACGGCACGCGCGACGTCTTCATCGGCCCGCACCACCTCCTGCCGCTCGACCGCGCGCGCCACGTGGGTGAGGCGGTCGCCATGGTGGTGGCCGAGACCAAGGCCCAGGCGATGGACGCGGCCGAGCTTCTCGACGTCGATTTCGAAGAGCTGGATTACGTCACGGAGTCGACGCAGGCCGTGGCGCCGGGTGCTCCGGCGGTCTGGGACGAGGTGCCCGGCAACACGCTGATCGACACCAACTTCGGCGACGCCGACGCGACCGAGGCCGCCTTCGCGCAGGCCGCTCACGTGGTCGAGGCGGAATTCCACGTCGGCCGCGTCACCGCCGTGCCGATGGAGCCGCGCTCGGCGCTGGCCGAGTTCGACGAAGAGACACAGCGCTACACCCTCTATGCCGGCAGCGGTGGCGCCGTGCGGCAGAAGCGCGAGCTGGCCCAGGTGCTGGGCGTCGAGCCGGACCGCCTGCGCCTGCACTCCTACGACGTCGGCGGCAACTTCGGCGCGCGCAACCGCGTCTATGTGGAATTCGGCCTGGTGCTCTGGGCGTCGAAGAAGCTCGGCCGCCCGGTGAAGTTCACCGCGACCCGTTCCGAGTCCTTCCTCAGCGACTACCAGGGCCGCGACCTGGTCACCAGGGTGGCGCTGGCGCTGGACGGCAAAGGCCGCTTCCTGGCCATGCGGGCCGACAACATCTCCAACGTCGGCGCGCGCTGCGTGTCGCTCTCGCCGCTCGGCAAGGGCTCGGCGCTGATTACCGGCTCCTACGACATCCCGGCGGCCACGCTCAGGGCGCGCGCGGTCTTCACCAACACCATGCCGACCCAGGCCTACCGCAGCTCCGGTCGCCCGGAGGTGACCTACGCCATCGAGCGTCTCATCGAACTGGCCGCGCTGCAGTGCGGTTTCGATGCCCTGGATCTGCGCCGCCGCAACCTGGTGGCGCCGGAGGCCATGCCCTACCGCAATGCCGTCGGCGCGGTCTACGACAGCGGCACCTACGAGATCAACATGGACCGCACCCTGAAGCTGGCCGACTGGTACGGCTTCGGCTACTACGCC
>DAIQBR010000415.1:225-1327 GCA_036781105.1 Kiloniellaceae bacterium | reverse complement strand
CGGCTCGCCGAAGGAGCGCGCCGAGATCGACGTGAAGCCGGACGGCCAGGTCACCGTGGTCATCGGCACCCAGCCCAGCGGCCAGGGCCACGAGACCAGCTTCGCCCAGGTCGTGGCCGACATGCTGGGCACCGATCCGGCACAGGTCTCCATCGTGCTGGGCGATACCGATGTGGTCTCGGTCGGCGGCGGCTCCCACTCCGGGCGCTCCATGCGCCATGCCGGCACCGTCATGGTGATGGCGGCGGAGGATCTCATCCAGGCCGCCAGCGCCCAGGCGGCGGAACTCTTCGGCGAGCCCGCGGAGAAAGTGGAATTCGAAGAGGGGCGCTTCGTGGTGCCCGGCACCAACCACGCCATCGGCCTCTTCGAGCTGGCCGGCGAGGTGGAGGAACGCCATCTCTTCGCCGCGCGCACCAACGAGATGCACGATCCGGTGTTTCCCAACGGGGCGGCGGCCTGCGAGATCGAGGTCGATCCCGACACCGGCGAGGCGAAGCTGCTGCGCTACACCACGGTCGACGACGTCGGGCGCTGCATCAACCCGCTCATCGTGCACGGCCAGACCCACGGCGGCATCGCCCAGGGCGTCGGCCAGGCGATGTGGGAGCAGTCCTACGTCGATCCGGACTCGGGACAGGTGCTGTCCGGCTCCTTCATGGACTACGGCATGCCGCGCGCCGACACCCTGCCGACCTTCGAGACCGAGATCGCGGAGGTGCATTCGCCGACCAATCCGCTGGGTATCAAGGCCGGCGGCGAGGGCGGCACCACGCCGGCGCTGGCGGTCATCGTGAACGCCATGGTCGACGCGCTGAAGCCCTACGGCGTCACCGACCTCACCATGCCGGCCACGCCCCACACGATCTGGAAAGCCATCGAAGACGCAAGAGAGCGCAAAAAACAAGGAGACCAGCCGTGAGCGACATCCGACAGCTGAAGGTGATCGCCTTTCCGGGGGCGCCGAACCTGCCGATCTTCGCCGCCCAGCAGCACGGCTACTTTGCCGAGGAAGGCATCGAGGTCGATCTCACCACCACGCCCAGCTCGGTGTTCCAGTTCGAGAAGCTTTCCGCCGGCGACTTCGACATCGCGATGACCG
>DAIQBR010000415.1:0-215 GCA_036781105.1 Kiloniellaceae bacterium | reverse complement strand
ATGTGGTCGCCTACCGCGAGGGCCAGGGCGCGGCGGAGCTGCAGGGGGCGGCGGACTTCCACGTGCTCATGGGCGCGACGCAGATCGAGCTCGCCTTCGTGACCGCGCCCGACGTCAACAGCTATGCGGACCTCAAGGGCCGCAGCATCGCGCTCGATGCCCTGGCGACCGGCTTCGCCTTCGTGCTCTACGAGATGCTGGCGCGCGGCGGCCTC
>DAIQBR010000414.1:1145-3395 GCA_036781105.1 Kiloniellaceae bacterium | reverse complement strand
TGGCCGGCATGAAGGACTCCAAGGTCATCGTCGCCATCAACAAGGACGAGGAGGCGCCGATCTTCCAGGTCGCCGACTACGGCCTGGTGGCGGACCTCTTCGACGCGGTGCCGGAGCTGGAAAAGGAACTGGGCTGAGGCCCTGAAGCAAAGGCGATTTGACCCCTATGGCTGAAGCAGACGCTCCCCTGACTGAAATCAAGTGCATCGGCGTCATCGGTGCCGGGCAGATGGGCAGCGGCATCGCGCACGTCTGCGCGCTGGCCGGCTATGACGTGAAGCTGTCCGACGTCTCGGCCGAGCAGGCGGAAAAGGCCCTCGGCGTCATCGCCAAGAACATGGACCGCCAGATCCGGCGCGAGATCATCAGCGAAGCCGACAAGCAGGCGGCGCTGAAGCGCATCTCCGCCGGCACCGGCCTGGAGATGTTCGCCGACGCCGACATCGTCATCGAGGCGGCGAGCGAGAACGAGGAGATCAAGCGCGAGATCTTCAAGGCGCTCTGCCCGGTGCTGAAGCCGACGACGCTGTTGTGCTCCAATACCTCGTCGATCTCCATCACGCGGCTCGCCTCGGTGACCGACCGTCCGGCCAAGTTCATGGGCATGCACTTCATGAACCCGGTGCCGCTGATGGCGCTGGTCGAACTGATCCGCGGCATCGCCACCGACGAGCCGACCTTCGAGACGGTGCGCCAGCTCTCCGAAAAGCTGGGCAAGACCACCGCCACGGCGGAGGACTTCCCGGCCTTCATCGTGAACCGCATCCTGCTGCCGATGATCAACGAGGCGGTCTACACGCTGTACGAAGGCGTCGGCTCGGTGGCCTCCATCGACACCGCCATGAAGCTGGGCGCCAACCACCCGATGGGCCCGCTGGAGCTGGCCGACTTCATCGGCCTGGACACCTGCCTCTCCATCATGCACGTGCTCTACGACGGCCTGGCCGACAGCAAGTACCGGCCCTGCCCGCTGCTGGTGAAGTACGTCGAGGCCGGCTGGGTCGGCAAGAAGGCCGGCCGCGGGTTCTACGACTATTCGACCGAGGTTCCGGTTCCGACGCGGTAGACGTTCGGCGCGGTTTTCTCATTCAGAGGAACGGCGCACCCAGCGCGCAGCCCCATACTTCACTGTCATTGCCAGACCTGCCTTCGCCCCCCGGGTCCGCGCGCACCGCGGCCCGAGGACAGGCTCCGCGAAGCTCCGGCTTCGCGCAGGCAGGCTTGATCCGGCAATCCATCGCGCCGCCTGCACCGTTCTGTGCAGCGGAAAAATGGATCCTCGGGTCAAGCCCGAGGATGACGAGTGAGAGATGCTGCGAGAGTGTCGCGTCGTCCGCCCCCTCACCCAGCTTCGCCTAAAGCTCACTCTTCGAGTTCGCTAAGGCTGCGCATCCCTCTCCCGCGAGGGGAGAGGGTGACACGCGCGCTACCGCCGCACGTACTCGAAGGTTTCGCCGGCGTCGGATTCGTAGCGGATACGCAGGAGTTCGCCGGAAGGGTCGTACCAGAGGTCGCGGTCGAGTTCGCCGGAGAGCTTGATGTGCTCGGCCTGCATCTCGCCGCCTTTGACCTCTATGGTCTCGGTGCCCATGGTGTCGCTGCGCACGCGGTAGACCTTGTCGCTGGCGGCCGAGAAGATCTTGCCGGCGGCGAGGCGCTGTTTGCTCCACAGGCTGTCGACGGCGAGCGGCCCGGCGATCTCCTCCTCGGTGCCGTTCACCGTGCGGCTGTAGTGGTCTTCGCGGCGCACGATGGAAATCTCGTACTGGCGGCCGTCGTCGTTGGTCATGCCGGCCAGCGACTCCAGTTCGCCGTTGCGCCAGCGCTCGACGCGCTTGTGCTCGTAGCGAAAGATGGTGAGGAAGGCGAACTTCACGGTCATGTCGGTCTCGACCGAGACCTTGAGGGTGCTGTCCTCGCGCTCGAAGACCAGGCGATGCTCGCCGATCTTGCTGCCGTCGCGCAGCACGTCGAAGACCATCGGCTTGTCCGGCAGGCGGGCGGCCTGATCCTCGGCGGCGGCCGGCGCGGTGGTGAGCAGAATAGGGGGAGCGATGAAGGCGGCGAACAGAAGCGCGCGAAGGCGTCTTTCAGCGGCAAGACCCATGGCCCTGGTCCTCCTCGGCGGCAAGCGGCGAAGCAGACGTCTGCGGCCCCCTCGGCGGGACTTCCCCACAGCAGCCCCGGGTACGCTCAGGGGGGAGCGGCCTCATTGTCGCCGCTGGGGCGCAGACCGACAAGGGCGGTCTG
>DAIQBR010000414.1:568-1113 GCA_036781105.1 Kiloniellaceae bacterium | reverse complement strand
CCGGCCCTGCGCCAAAAAATGACATCGCCCCGGCCTCAACCTCCAGTCGATCTCACCCGGAGGTGTCGACGGGCCCGGCTTCCTGGGTCAGGTAGTGGCGCAGAAACTGCAGGGATTCCGGCGAGTCCCACTCCGCCGGCCCGATCCGCCCGGCCAGCACCCGGCCGTCGCGGCCGATGACGAAGGTGGTCGGCAGGCCCTTGAGGGCGAAGGCCTGGGCCAGCGCGCCCTTGGGGTCGAGGAAGACCGGCAGGTGCTGCAGGTCGAGGCGGGCGAGGAAGGGGTTCACCACCGCGCTGCCGCCGCGGTCGTTGGAGACCGCCAGCACGGCAAGGCCTTCGCCCACCAGGGCCTGGTGCAGCCGCTCCAGGTTCGGCATCTCGCGCACGCAGGGCGCACACCAGGTGGCCCAGAAGTTCACCAGCACCACCTTGCCGCGGAAGTCGGCGAGGCTGACGGTGGCGCCCGACAGGGTCTGGAAGGCCGTGCTCGGCGCTGGCACCGGCGGGTCCGAGAAGGTAAAGTTCCCGGCGAACGGGCCCTCT
>DAIQBR010000414.1:0-532 GCA_036781105.1 Kiloniellaceae bacterium | reverse complement strand
GGCAAGAGGCCCTGGGGCGCCAAGCGGGAGGGCGAGGCCGGAGGCCAGCACGGCGAGCGCCACGGCCGCAAGGGTTTTTCTTATGAGTCCCATGGACTTGGCTCGCCGATCGTGAGGGGGCCGAGGATAACGGGCATGGACGCGAGAGCCTCCTAAGGGCCAATGAACGCAAAGACACAAGCGACCCCCGCGGCGCGGGAGCAGAGTGGCGACGGCGAGTCGGCCAACACCATGTGGGGCGGGCGCTTCGCCGGCGGTCCCGCTGAGGTGATGGAGCGCATCAACGCCTCCATCGGCTTCGACCAGCGACTCTACGCCCAGGACATCGCCGGGTCCAAGGCGCACTGCACCATGCTGGTGCACCAGCGCATCATCGCGCAGGAGGACGGCGCCGCCATCCTGGGCGGGCTGGACCGCGTGCTCGCCGAGATCGAGGCCGGCGGCTTCGAGTTCAAGGCCAGCCTGGAAGACATCCACATGAACGTGGAGGCGCGCCTGGCCGAACTGATCGGCGCGCCGGCGGGCCGGCTGC
>DAIQBR010000413.1:1743-3402 GCA_036781105.1 Kiloniellaceae bacterium | reverse complement strand
GGCGGCAACGGCTACATCAACGACTACCCGGCCGGCCGCCTGCTGCGCGACGCCAAGCTCTACGAGATCGGCGCCGGCACCAGCGAGATCCGCCGCATGCTGATCGGCCGCGAGCTGTTCAACGAGACCCGGTGACCGCACGCGGGTAGCGCGGTAATGTGCAAATATTACAACGCCTTAGACCTATTCACCCTGGGGTGTTGTCAGCGCCGGCCAAGTGATGTTCTCTAGTGCCGCAAAAGGGGCGCCACGAGGGAGTAAGGAATGGCGCTGCAAATGAAGCCCGCCTGCGAGCGCTGCGATGCCGGGCTCGCGCTCGACGGGGACGCCACGATCTGCAGCTTCGAGTGTACCTTCTGCGTAGCCTGCGCGGAGGCCATGGAGCGCCGTTGCCCAAACTGCGGCGGCGAGCTGGTGGCCCGGCCGCGCCGCGCCGTGCCGCCGACGGTGGCGTGACAGCGATGCCGCCGCGCGAAGAGAACCTTGAGATCCCCGCCGCTGATGCCCTGGCAGAGCGGCGGTTCCATTTTGGGAGCCATTTAAGGAGAGGCTATTGCCGACTGTACTGGTCACCGGTGCCAACCGCGGAATCGGACTGGAATTCGTAAAGTCATTCGCGGCCGACGGCTGGCGCGTTCACGCCTGCGCGCGCAACGTGGAGAAAGCCAAGGAGGTGCGCGGGCTGGAAGGCGACGTCGTCTGCCACAAGCTGGACGTCACCAACGGCCTGAAGGTGGCGAGCCTCGCGCGCTCGATGACCGAAGAGCCGATCGATATCCTGATCAACAACGCCGGCCAGCGCGGCCCGAAGACCGGCTTCGGTGAGACCGACTTCGAAGAGTGGGCCAACGTGCTGCAGACCAATACGCTGGCCCCGCTGCGCATGGTCGAGCGCTTCGCCGGGCTGATCGAGCAGAGCGAGCGCAAGCTGGTGGTGAACATCTCCAGCATTCTCGGCTCCATCGCCCGCAGCAGCGGCGGTGACTACATCTACCGCAGCTCCAAGGCGGCGCTGAACATGGTGACCAAGACCCTGGCCTGCGACCTGGAGGGCCGCGGCGTGACCGTGGTCTCCCTCCATCCCGGCTGGGTGCGCACCGACATGGGCGGCGATGGTGCCGATATCACGGCAGGCGACGCGGTCACCGGCATGCGCAAGCTGATCGACGGCCTGACCCCGGCGGACAGCGGCAAATTTTTCAACTACGACGGCACGCCGCTGGAGTGGTAGAAGGCGGAGGTCCGGAACGAAGCGTGGCGGTGAGCGGGAGGTGACGGGATGACAGGGTTTCACTTGGCGCAGATCAACGTGGCGCGCGCCCTGGCGCCGCTCGACTCGCCCGATCTCGCCGGCTTCGTCGAACGCCTCGACGACATCAACGCCCTGGCCGACCGCAGCCCGGGCTTCGTCTGGCGCCTGCAGAGCGACAGCGGCAACGCCACCGACATTCAGGTCTCGGCCGACCCGCAGGTCATCGTGAACCTGTCGGTGTGGCGCGACCTCGATGCGCTCTTCGCCTACGTCTACCGCTCCGACCACCTGCAGGTCATGTCGCAGCGCCGCAAGTGGTTCGAGAAGCCGGCCGGCGCCTTCATGGCGCTGTGGTGGCTGCCGGCGGGGACCTTGCCGAGTGTCGAGGACGGCATGGCGCGCCTCCC
>DAIQBR010000413.1:0-1691 GCA_036781105.1 Kiloniellaceae bacterium | reverse complement strand
CCGCCAGGGCCCGACGCCGGAAGCTTTCACCTTCAAGCGGCCTTTCGACGCCAGGGGCCTGCCGCTCGACCGCGCCGCGCTGCTGCGCACGGTCGAACCCTGCGCTTGAGAAGCCTCTAGCTCCGATGCTGCTCAATGAAGAGCAAAATCTGATCCGCGAGACCGCGCGTAGTTTCGCGCAGGAGCGCCTGGCGCCCCACGCCGCCGAATGGGACAGCGCGGCCCGCTTCCCCAAGGAGGCGGTGGCGGCGATGGGCGAACTCGGCTTCCTCGGCATGCTGGTGCCGCCGGAATGGGACGGTGCCGGCGCCGACCACGTCTCCTATGCGCTGGCGCTGATGGAAGTGGCGGCGGGCGACGGCGCCTGTTCCACCATCATGTCGGTGCACAACTCCGTCGGCTGCATGCCGATCCTGAAGTTCGGTTCGCCCGAGCAGCAGGAGCGCTTTCTCAAACCCATGGCGCGCGGCGAGATGCTGGGCGCCTTCTGCCTGACCGAGCCGCAGGCGGGCTCCGACGCCGCGGCGATCAAGACGCGCGCCACGCGCGACGGCAATCACTACGTGCTGAACGGCGTGAAGCAGTTCATCACCTCCGGCAAGAACGGCGACGTCGCCATCGTCTTCGCGGTGACCGATCCGGTTGCCGGCAAGCGCGGCATCAGCGCCTTCATCGTGCCGACCGACACGCCGGGCTACCGGGTTACCGCCGTCGAGAAGAAACTGGGTCAGAAGGCTTCCGACACCTGCCAGATCATGTTCGACGATGTGCGCCTGACGCCGGACCTGCTGCTCGGCGCCGAGGGCGAGGGCTACAGGATCGCGCTGGCCAATCTGGAAGGCGGGCGCATCGGCATCGCCGCGCAGTCGGTCGGCATGGCGCGCGCCGCCTACGAGGCGGCGCTGGCCTATGCCAAGGAACGCCAGAGCTTCGGCAAGGCGATCATCGAGCACCAGGCCGTCGCCTTCCGCCTCGCCGACATGGCGACGCAGATTCACGGCGCCGAACTGATGGTGCTGGAGGCCGCCGCCCTGCGCGACGCCGGCCGGCCCTGTCTCAAGGAAGCCGCGATGGCGAAACTCGCGGCCTCCGAAATGGCCGAGCGGGTCTGTTCCGATGCCATCCAGATCCACGGCGGCTACGGCTACCTCGCCGACTTTCCGGTCGAGCGCATCTACCGTGACGTCCGCGTGTGCCAGATCTACGAAGGCACCTCCGACATCCAAAGGATGGTCATCGCGCGAGAGATCGCCGCCGACTGACCGCAGCCGCCCGCAACCATCGAAACTCCAGCGCAACGAGCCCCGACATGACCGCGCCTCTCGACTTCTACTTCGACTTCTCCAGCCCCTACGGCTATCTCGCGTCTGAGCAGATCGACGAGCTGGCCGCGAAGCACGGCCGCAGCGTAGCCTGGCGGCCGATCCTGCTGGGCGTGGTGTTTCAGCAGACCGGCGGTCAGCCGCTGCTGAATATCCCCCTGAAGGGCGGCTACGCGCGCCACGACCTGGCCCGCTCGGCGCGGCTGCTCGACCTGCCGTTTAAGTTGCCCGACCCCTTTCCCTTCATGTCGGTGGCCGCCTGCCGTGCCTTCTATTGGCTGCAGGACGACGATCCGGCGGGCGCGGTGGCGCTGGCCAAGGCCCTCTATCGGGAAGCCTTCGGACGCGGCGGCCGGATCGATTCGAACG
>DAIQBR010000412.1:2345-3412 GCA_036781105.1 Kiloniellaceae bacterium | reverse complement strand
ACCAGAGCTCCTTTGGACAGTTGCGCCGGCCGGCGCCTTGCGCCTAGCTGCCGGCAGCGGGACGCGCTGGCAGGCCGGCATTCCGCCGGGCCAGCACGCGGTTGCGGAATACCACCAGATACAAAAGGATGAAGAGCGATAAGTAAAGCTCCTGCACCTCGCTGGCCTGGTAAAAGATCACAAACTCCCACAGGCCTTTCGACTGCAGGCGCTCCCACATCTTGGCGATTTCGCCGATGAGGGCGACAGGCAGGCAGACCAGCGGCGGCAGGAAGATCGCGAAGCGACCGTCGCGAATCGAAGGCCAGCGCAAAGCGGCCAGCGGAATGAGGATGCCGCCCACGATGACGCCGATTTCCAGCAGGGTGCGCGGCTTCTGGTCCAGCCAGGAGGAGGTGTTGTGCAGGTTGGTCTCGCCCTGGTCGTTGATCGCCTGCCAGTTCTCCGGCGTCAGCCAGCCGGCATAGTGCTGACCCCAACTCGCCTCCTCGCCGGCCATGTAGAGACTGCCGAGCATGCCGAGCAGGATCCAGGTGAAGACCAGCCGGTCCGCGCGCACTTCCGGCAGTGCCAGGATGCGCAGGCAGACCACGATGGAGATCAGCGGAACGAGGACGTGAGTCGCTTCCAGGATGCCGATCTCGCCCACCATGTAGGCACGATAGAATGCCGGATTGAGGTGCCAGGTCAGCGCGAGGACCGCCGCGACCACCAGGGGCATCCAGAGATAAAGCAGGACGGGCAGTTGCTCCGCCGTCTGCAGGCGCAGCGTCGTCTGCGCTTCGGCGGCGCTGGCTTGGCTTGTACTGCTTTGAGACATCTGCCCCGCTCGCATGCGGCACTGCGCTTGCGCAGGCCCTCCGGACAGGTCGAGAATATGTCATTCGCGTGAATGTTTCCAACCACAGAAGCCCGTGTCCTCCCCCGCCATGCCCTCCCCGCCCCCTTCGTCCTCACTTGGGCGCATCCTGGTCATCAAGCTGTCGGCCTTCGGCGACTTCGTGCTGTCGATCGCCAGCTTCCAGGCGATTCGCGCCCATCATGCCGGCGCCGAGATCACGCTGCTG
>DAIQBR010000412.1:0-2335 GCA_036781105.1 Kiloniellaceae bacterium | reverse complement strand
GCCTGGTCACCATCACCGGCGGCAAATGGACCACCTACCGGGCGATGGCCGAGGCCAGCGGCTGCTTCGACCGGGTCTGGACCGACCGCCGCCCGGCCTGGTGGCAGCCGGCCGGCTGGCTCGCCCTCAGGCGGCAGCTCGTCTCGGGGCGCTTCGAGCGCGTCTACGACCTGCAGCGCTCCGAGCGCAGCGGGACCTATTTCCGCCTGCTGCCCGCGCCCAAGCCGGAGTGGGTGGGCGTGGTGCCCGGCTGCTCGCACCGCTACCACCAGCCATCGAACGAGGTTCTGCACATCTGCGAGCGCGAGGCGCAGCAGCTCGCCCTTGCCGGCGTGCCGCGCCCCGGCCTGCCCGATCTCGGCTTTCTCGACGCCGATCTCACCGCCTTCGACCTGCCGGAGCGCTTTGCCCTGCTGGTCCCCGGCGGCTCGGCGCACCGCCCCGGGAAGCGCTGGCCCGCCCAGCGCTACGCCGCCCTCGCCGGCCAACTGCTGGATCGCCAGATCACCCCTCTGCTGCTCGGCGCCGAGGCGGAGCGCGCGGAGATCGCCGCCATCGCCGCCGCCGCGCCCGGCGCCCGCGACCTCTGCGGCCGCACCAGCCTGGAAGCCATCGCCGCCCTGGCCCGCCGCGCCCTCCTGGCGGTCGGCAACGACACCGGGCCGATGCACCTCATCGCCGCGGCCGGCTGCCCTTCGCTGGTGCTCTATTCCGCCGAGTCCGATCCCGCGAAGATCGCCCCGCGCGGGCCCTCTGTCGCGACGCTGCGCCGCGACAAGCTGGCGGAATTGACGCTGGAAGAGGTCATGGCGGCCCTCCCGGCGGCGCGCTAGGCACCTCCGGTCGGCGCCCAGAGCGCGCGCGCGGCCGCCTCCACCGCCTCGACCGTGAGGCTTTCCATGAAGCATTGCCGGGCGGCGAAGTCGAAGCTGGGTGCGCCGGTCAGTTCCTCGAAGCTCTCCGGGGTACGGACAAAGGCGGCTTTCGGCCCCCAGGGGCGGTAGCGCGCCTCCGGGCTGGGGCCGAAGAGCCCGAGGGTCGGCGTACCGGCGGCGGCGGCCAGGTGCATGAGGCCGGAATCGTTGCCGACGAAGAAATCGGCACGCTCCAGGCAGGCCGCAGCGGTCAGCAGGTCGCCGTTCTCGAAGAGATTGACGCCGCGCTCGCCCGCCGCCTGCAGCACCGGGCGCGCCTGGAAGACCTCGTGCGGCGCGGCCAGCACGGCGATGCGCGCGCCGGGCAGGATACCGTCGGCGGCTGTCAGGCGGCGGACCAGCTCGGCGAAACGCTCGGCAGGCCAGGTCTTGCCCATCCAGTTGGCGGCCGGGGCCACCGCCAGCACCGGCGCGCCCGGCGGCAGCAGTTCGGCGGCACGCGCCCTGACCGCCTGGGCGAGCCAGAGGCGCGGCGCCGGCGGCGTCTCCGCGCCGATCAGGGCGCCCAGTTCCTCGACCCGGTGCAGGCCGGGCCGCTTCCGGCCCATGACGTGGCGGCGGCCCGCCGGGATCGCGTAGGTGATCACCGAGCCGCGCAGGTCGACGGCGATGTCCCAATAGCTGAGGGCGGTGCGGCGCCAGAGGTTCAGCCAGTGGCGGTTCCACGGCTGCTTGTCGATGACCAGAATGCGCTCCAGCCCCGGCACTGCGGCGAAAAGCGGCGCCGAGAGGCGGCCCACCGCGACGGTCACCCGGATGCCCGGATTCTCCTCGATCAGGCGGCCGAGCAGCCCGGTGGAGAGCACGGCATCGCCGATCCGCGTCGCGGTGATGAAGAGCAGGCGCATGGGTGCCTTATAGGGTGCCGACTCCGCGCCGGGAAAGGGCCCCTTGCGCGGATCGCCCGGCGGTGCCACCTCTAGGGCCCCCCAGGGAAAAGCCCCTGGAAAACGGCAAGGGATCGCAGCGACATGGCCGACGCCAAGGCCGTCATCCTGGAACACCGCGGCGTCCTGCGGGTGGGCGGCGCCGACCGCCGCGCCTTCCTGCAGGGCATCGTCTCCAACGACGTCGAGCGCGTCGGCGCCGAGCGCGCCGTCTGGACCGCTTTCCTGACGCCGCAGGGCAAGTTCCTGCACGAATTCTTTGTAGCGGAACAGGAAAGTGCGTTTTTGCTCGACTGCGAGGCCGAGCGCGCCGCCGACCTGCAGCGCCGACTGAAGCTCTACAAGCTGCGCGCCCAGGTGGCCCTGGAGGCCGCCGACGACCTCGCCGTGGCGGCGCTGTTCGGCGCCGGGGCCCTGGCCCGGCTGGATCTGCCGGCCGAACCGGGCCGTGTCCGCGCACTGGCCGGCGGCCTCGCCTTCGTCGACCCGCGCCTGCCGGAACTCGGCGCCCGC
>DAIQBR010000411.1:0-3426 GCA_036781105.1 Kiloniellaceae bacterium | reverse complement strand
GCTTCGGCCACTTGGCCCTGCTCGGTTCCGTCGCCTGCGCCGCCGTCGGCTATGCGGAGGGCGCGCGGCTCAGCCGCAGCCTGGGCGGCTGGCAGGTGATCTGCTGGGCCCTGGTGCTGTCCTTTCCGCTGCTGCTGGTTCCCGTCGTGCCGGCGGTGCTGGCGCACGGCCTGCCGGGTTCGCCGCAGAGCTGGGCCGCCTTCCTCTACGTCGCGCTGTTCAGCCAGCTCTTCGGCTTCTTCGCCTGGTACCGGGGCCTGGCGCTCGGCGGCGTCGCGCGGGTCAGCCAGGTGCAGCTGCTGCAGACCTTCCTCACCATCGCCGCCTCGGCCCTGCTGCTGGGGGAGGCCATCGACGCGATGACGCTCGGCTTTGCGGTTTTCGTGGTGGTCAGTGTCGCAGTGGGGAGACGGATGCCGGTGCGGCGTTAGGCCGAGGCGCCCCGGGCTTCTATCGGCCAGATGTCGACCAGGGTGTCGCCGCGCACGCAGTGATACCAGTCGAAGCAGTTGATGGTGGGATCGCAGTGCGGCACCACCAGCGCGACGAGGTCGCCGGGCTTCAGCGCGTCGTTGTGCCCGGCCGGCAGCGCCAGTTCGCCGAACTCGTCGCCGCTGCAGGTGTAGGTCGTGCCCTCCGGTGCGCCGAAAGCGATGACCGGCGCCGGGCCGTCCATGGCAACACTCTTCGAACCCGCGTCGATGGTGGCAAAGCCGTTGCGGCTGGCGCTCACGACCCTGGCGTAGATGAAGAGCGCATTGCGGAAGCGCCTGCTGCCGTCGCCGGTCAGGTCGACGGCGTCGTATTCGACATCCGAGACGATGTAGGAGCCCACCTGCAGCTCCGTCAGCACGCCGGCGGCGGGGTCGATGGCATGGGTGCCGGTGCCGCCGCCGGTCATGATCGGGCAGGGCTGTCCTGCCGCCTGCAGCGCATCGCGGATCGCCGCGAGCTTCGATAGGCTTGCGTGGGAAACGCGCTGGCGCTCGCCATAGTCGGCAATGTGCTGCGCCTGGCCGGCGTATCCCTGCAGCCCCTTGAAATGCAGGCGCGGTGATTCGGCGATGATCGTAGCGAGCGTCAGCGCGGTCGCGGCATCCAGTACGCCGGTTCGCTGCTGGCCGACATCGACGTCGATCAGCATGTCGAGGTCGCAGGCCGCTTTCTCCGCCGCCGCGGCCACTTCGCGCAGGTTCGCCGCGTCGTCGGCCACCAGCATCAACTCTTTGCAGCGCGACGCGAGCTGTAGCAGCCGCGCGATCTTTCTTGTACCGACCACCGGCGAGGTGAGCAGGAAACGATCGAGCCCCGCGGCTGCCAGCGCCTCGGCCTCGGCCAGCTTGGCGCAGCACAGGCCCTGCGCGCCGGCCTGCATCTGCAGGCGGCCGATGGCAGCGCACTTGTGGGTCTTTGCATGGGGCCGCAGCGCGATGCCCTGGGACCCGGCCCAGGCTGCCATGGCGGCGATGTTGGCGTCCAGCGCATCGAGGTCCAGCACCAGCGCCGGGGTGGCGAGTTGCAGCCGCCCGCCGGGGCGGTTCAGCAGGTCTTCATCGAGGCGGGGTTGGGTCATGGTGCACTGCCGCTGACGTTGGGGGCGGCACTCTAACCCACCCCTCTTTGCGCAGAAGAAAAAAATCGGGCGGCCAGTGGCTTGGCCGCCCGTAGGAGCTTCGGAGGAAAACCGGTCTACTTGGCGGGCAGGCGGAGTTGCAGGCGCTTGGGCTCGGCCGGCTTGGCCGGAGCGAGGCGCTGCGGGCGGCTCGGCTTCGGCGCTGCGGGCACCGCCAGCATCATCTGCTTCATGTTGTGGGGCCGGGTCTTCTGGCCGGGCAGCGGTCGGGCGGGGATCGGGGCGGCGGTCAGCGGCAGGGGCGCCGGCGGCGCCACGCCGACGGCCGGCAGCTGGGTGTAGCTGCTCTGGGAGGCGTTGTCGGCCTCATTGGATTCGGCCACCGCGTTGCCGGCATCGACCTCGGCGTCGAAGACATAGGTGCCGGGCGTCCACGGGATCGCGGCCCAGAAGCTGAGGTTGTGGTTGAAGCTCTCGCCCGGCTCCAGCGCCGGCACGTCGATCACCACGCGGTTCGGGAAGGCGGGGTCGACATAGGCCAGCATGCCCGGGGTGTCGGGACAGCCGCCGTCGGCCTGGCCGAACCTGGTGCAGTTGATGGTCAGATGGCTGGGGCCGGCCGCGGTGGTGCCGGTGTTCTGCACGCCGACGCTGGCGTTCATGGGGGCGTTAAGCACCGGCGAGAGGTTGGGCTGGGCGACGGCCTGGCCGGCGGCGCCGGCGAGGGCGGCTGCGAAGGTGGCGGCGGCCAAGAGGCGAAGGGAAGTGCGGCGTGCCATGGGTGAATCCTCCTGAGAATCGGGTTCTTTCCACATGGGTCGCGGCCCGCAGGAGAATGGTTCAAGCGAATCTGCTGCAGGACTAAAGCCCTACCTCCGCGCATTCGCATATGCCCCTGTGCGAACCGCCGGTTGCGGTGGGCCCGGGCCTCGGCTATCCATCATTCGTAAAAGAACGAAGTAATTGTTCGCATAAGAACGAATCGCGATCCCGCCGGCGCAGACTGCCAGGCGGGTGCCTTTTGGGGGGAAGTGCAATGATCGACAGCGGCGATACCGCCTGGATTCTCACGTCCACGGCGCTGGTGCTCCTGATGACCTTGCCGGGTCTGGCTCTGTTCTACGCCGGGCTGGTGCAGGCCAAGAACACGCTCTCGGTGCTCATGCAGTGCATCACCATCGCGGCCCTGTCTTCGGTGGTCTGGATGCTCTGCGGCTACTCGCTGGCCTTCGAGGCCGGCAATGCCCTGATCGGCGGGCTCGGCCGGGTCCTGCTGAGCGGCATGGCGCGGTGTTCGACGGCACCGCGCTGCCGGAGAGCGTCTTCGTGATGTTCCAGATGACCTTCGCGATCATCACGCCGGCGCTCATTGTCGGCGCCTTCGTGGAGCGCATCCGCTTCACCGCGGTGATGGCCTTCTCGGTGCTCTGGCTGCTGGTGGTCTATGTCCCGGTTACCCACTGGGTCTGGGGTGGCGGCTGGCTCACCGAGATGGGGGTCATGGACTACGCCGGCGGCATCGTGGTCCACGTCACCGCCGGCGTTTCGGCCCTGGTGATCGCCGCGATGCTGGGCGCGCGCGACGGCTTTCCGACAGGGGTGCGCCCGCCCCATGCGCCCTGGATGGTGATGGTCGGTGCCTCGCTGCTCTGGGTCGGCTGGTTCGGCTTCAACGCCGGCTCCGCGCTCGGCGCCGGCGCCGATGCCGGCATGGCGATGCTGGTGACGCACCTCTCCGCGGCCGTCGCCTCGCTCACCTGGCTGGTCATCGAGACCGTCAAATTCGGCAAGCCCAGCCTGGTCGGCTTCGTCACCGGCACCATCGCCGGCCTCGCCACGGTGACGCCGGCTTC
>DAIQBR010000410.1:0-3452 GCA_036781105.1 Kiloniellaceae bacterium | reverse complement strand
GTACCACGTCATCCGCCACGTCATGAACCTGGAAGCCGTCAACACCTACGAGGGCACCCACGACGTCCACGCCCTCATCCTGGGCCGCGCCCAGACGGGGATACAGGCGTTCTTCTAGGCGGACAGACGCCTCGTCCTTCGAGACGCCCCTTCGGGGCTCCTCAGGATGAGGCTTGAGTTAAGTAATCAGGCAGCAGAATCGCTGCGACACACAACAAGGACCTCATCCTGAGGAGCCTTGCGGAGCAAGGCGTCTCGAAGGACGAGGGCCGTGGCGCCATCGGAGACTCCACCCACTGAACGCCTCGTCCTTCGAGACGCGATCCTCGCGGATCGCTCCTCAGGATGAGGCTTGAGTGTGTGGCACATCCCTGAATCGAAGCGCCCCGGCCAGTTTCCTGACCGGGGCTCTTCGTAGGCTTTGCGAGGGATGCGTGCTGAGTTGAGCGCGCCCGACAGGCGGACGGTGCGCGCCCCGGGGGTAAATCCGTTAGGCGGCGGGGCTCAGGTTGCGCGCCATGCTGGCCGGGGTCGACCAGAACTGCTGCACACGGCGCAGCGCATGGTTCGCAGAGTCGAGCGCCTCGTCCGACAGCTGGATGTCGTTCAGCTGGGTCGAGTGCTGGTCGAACAGCGCGGAGAGATTGCGGTAGACCGAGACGCCCTTCTCCGCGGCGCGCACATGGAACGACCGGCGGTCGTGCGGCGAGCGCTCCTGGATCAGATAGCCGTTCTCGACCATCTTCTTCACGTTGTAGGAGACGTTCGAGCCGAGATAGTAGCCGCGCTGAGTGAGTTCGCCGATGGAGAGCTCCTCCTCGCCGATGTTGAACAGGATCAGCGCCTGGACGTTGTTCAGGTCGCGGATGCCCTGGCGATCCAGATCGGACTTGATGACCTCAAGGCACTGGCGGTGCAGCCGCTCGATCAGCCCGATCAGTTCGAGATACTTGTCCTTCACGATGCCCTCGCAAGAATCATGGGTGCCACAGACAGCTGTGGCTTTAGGGCTAAAGACTAAGGGCAAGCCCGTTAAACTTTACTTAACGGACAGGCATATTATCTTATTGTTTTAATTGATACTTTTCAGCGCCGCCGGCGATTGTCACAGGGGGCAGGCGGGCGCGCCTCAGCCGCCGGTGGAACCCCGGGAGGGGCCTGTTCCAGCCGCGGCTGCGCCCTAGCTCTCTGTCCCGCGGATCAGCTTGATGATCGCCGAATAGTCGAGGCCGCCGTGGCCGCCGTTCACGAAGAGGGTGTAGAGCGCGGCGGCCTCGGCGCCCAGGGGAGTCGCCGCGCCGGCATGGTTGGCGGCGGCCTGCGCAAGCTTCAGATCCTTGTGCATCATGGCCGCGGCGAAGCCCGGCTTGTAGTCGCGGTTGGCCGCCGAGGTCTCGACGATGCCGGGCACCGGGTTGTGGTTCAACATGGCCCAGCAGGAGCCCGAGGCCTTGGAGCTGATGTCGAACAGCACCTTGGGGTCGAGGCCCAGCTTGTCGCCCAGGGTGAAGGCCTCCGACACGGCGATCATGGAGATGCCGAGGATCATGTTGTTGCAGATCTTCGCGGCCTGGCCGTTGCCCGGCCCGCCGGCGTGGACGATGTTGCGGCCCATCACCTCGAACAGCGGCTTGCCCCGGGCAAAAGCCGCGTCGGGGCCGCCGACCATGAAAGTCAAAGTGCCGCCCTCGGCGCCGCCGACGCCGCCCGAGACCGGCGCGTCGATCGACAGCAGGCCGTGCTTGTGCGCGATCGCATGCGCGGCGAGGGCCGAATTCACGTCGATGGTCGAGCAGTCGATGAAGAGGGTTCCCTTCCCCGCGCTTGCGAGAAGGCCCCCCTCTTTGTCATTGGCCCCGCCGAGATAGACGCCGCGCACATGCTCGCCCGCCGGCAGCATGGTGACCACGGTCTCGGCACCGTCCAGCACGCCGGTAGCCGAAGCCGCGACCTTCAGCCCCGCCTGCTCCGCCGCCTTGCAGGCCGCCGGCACGACGTCGAAGCCGACCACCTCGTGGCCGGCCTTGGCGAGGTTGCGGGCCATCGGCAGCCCCATGTTGCCCAAGCCGATAAATCCGATGCGCGCCATGGCAAACCTCCCGGGTCTTCTATGTTGTTCTTGTCTGTCACGCCTTACCGCAACGCTCCGCGCTGCGCAACGTCGTCAGGGGGCCGTCAGGGAAAGGTCAGGTCGCGGTCCCCGAGCGGTGCGAAGTGCGCCTCGACCGCCTGCGGAGTCACGGCGTCCAGCGTCGCCGGCGTCCACTGCGGCTTGTTGTCCTTGTCGACCAGCAGCGCGCGGATGCCCTCGTAGAAGTCGCTGCCCGCCATGAAGGCCTGGCTCAGGCGGTACTCCTGCACCATGGCCGCGTCGAAGCCCAGCGCGGCGCCCTTCTCCAGCTGGGCGAAGGTTACCTTCAGGCTGGTCGGCGAGGCCCGGCGGATGAGCCCGGCGACCTTGGCCGCCCAGTCGTCCCCCTCTTTCTTGGCTGCCGCATCCAGCGCCGCCAGGATGGACTCCACGGAGCGGGCCGAGAAGCAGTGGTCGATGACCTCGCGGTGCGGCGCCAGTTCGGACTCCCCGGGATCGGCCTTGAAGCGGTCGATGACGCGGTCGACCAGCAGCTCGGCGTCGTCCGTCGTCCAGTCGATTTCGGTGAAGGCCTCCGCCAGGGCGTCCATCCTGTCGCTCGCCACATAGTCGGTGGCGAGGCCGCAGTAGATCGCATCGGCCGCCTTCAGGCGCCAGCCGCTCAGCGCCAGGAAGAGGCCGAGGCGGCCCGGCAGGCGCGGCAGGAACCAGGTGCCGCCGACATCGGGAAAGAGGCCGATGCCGACTTCCGGCATGGCCAGCAGGGTGCGGTCGCCGGCGACGCGATGGCTGCCGTGCACCGAGAGGCCGACGCCGCCGCCCATGGTGACGCCGTCGATCAGCGCGACGTAGGGTTTCGCGAAAACGTGGATGAGGCGGTTGAGGCGGTACTCCTCGCGGAAGAAATCCTCCGTCATCCGGTCGCCGGCCTTGCCCGCCTGCCAGACGGCGCGCACGTCGCCGCCGGCGCAGAAGGCGCGATCGCCACTGCCACGCACGACCACCGCCTTGATGGTGGAGTCCTCCTGCCAGGCGGCAAGCTGCGGTGAAATCGCGTGGATCATCGGCAGGGTCAGCGCGTTCAGCGCCTTCGGTCGGTTCAGGGTGATGAAGCCGACGCCGTGCCTGGCCTCGAAGAGAACGTCTCCGGTTTCGTTCATGTACACTCTCTAGAATTTTGGCGCTTGCTGACTTGAAGACCTATTGGGAGAGCAGCCTGCGGGCGATGATCACGCGCATGATCTCGTTGGTGCCTTCCAGAATCTGGTGCACGCGCAGATCGCGGAAATAGCGCTCGATGGGATATTCCTTGATGTAGCCATAGCCGCCGTGCAGCTGCAGCGCCTCGTTGCAGACATCG
>DAIQBR010000409.1:0-3454 GCA_036781105.1 Kiloniellaceae bacterium | reverse complement strand
ACCATCATGGGTCACGTCGATCACGGCAAGACCTCGCTGCTCGACGCCCTGCGCGAAACCGACGTGGTGGCCGGCGAGGCCGGCGGCATTACCCAGCATATCGGTGCCTACCAGGTGCGCCTTGCTTCCGGTGACCGCATCACCTTCATTGATACCCCGGGTCACGCCGCCTTTACCGAGATGCGCTCGCGCGGCGCGACGGTGACCGACATCGTCGTTCTGGTGGTGGCGGCCGACGACGGCATCAAGGAACAGACGGTTGAGGCGATCAACCACGCCAAGGCCGCGCAGGTGCCGATCATCGTCGCCATCAACAAGATCGACAAGCCGGGTGCCGATCCGGCGCGCGTGAAGCAGGAACTGCTGCAGCACGAGCTGATCACCGAGGATCTCGGCGGCGACATTCTCGCCATCGAGGTTTCGGCGACCCAGAAGACCAACCTCGACAAGCTCGAGGAAGCCATCCTGCTGCAGGCCGAGCTGCTTGAACTGAGGGCCAACCCGCATCGTCCGGCCGAAGGCGTCATCATCGAAGCCAAGCTGGAGCGCGGCCGCGGTTCGGTCGCCACCGTGCTGGTGCAGCGCGGCACCCTGAAGGTCGGCGACATCTTCGTCGCCGGCGGCGAATGGGGCCGCGTGCGCGCCCTGGTGAACGAGCGTGACGAGCAGGTCGAGGAAGCCGGCCCGGCAACGCCGGTCGAGGTGCTCGGCCTCAACGGCACGCCCTTGGCCGGTGACGACTTCACGGTGATGGAGAACGAGGGCCGCGCCCGCGAGATCGCCGAGTACCGCCAGCGCAGCCGGCGCGAAACCGAGATCGCGTCCACCGGTCGCGGCACCTTGGAAGAGATGATGAGCCGCATCAAGGAGGGCGAGGTCTCCGAGTTCCCCGTGGTCGTCAAGTCCGACGTGCACGGCTCGATGGAGGCGATCGTCAACTCCCTGAACAAGCTGAGCACCGACGAAGTCAAGGCGCGTGTGCTGCACAGCGGAGTCGGCGGCATCAACGAGTCCGATGTCACGCTCGCCAATGCGACGGGGGCGATGATCATCGCCTTCAACGTGCGCGCCAATCCCCAGGCGCGTCAGATGGCCCGCCGCGACAATGTCGACATCCGCTACTACTCGATCATCTACAACGTGGTCGACGACGTGAAGGCGGCAATGAGCGGCCTACTGGCACCGAAGCAGCAGGAAAACTTCCTGGGCTACGCCGAAATCCGCGAGGTCTTCACCAACTCCAAGGTCGGCAAGGTCGCCGGCTGCATGGTGACCGAGGGCCTGGTGAAACGCGGCGCCAAGGTGCGGCTGCTGCGCGACAACGTGGTCATTCACGACGGCACCCTGAAGACGCTGCGGCGCTTCAAGGACGAGGTGCGCGAAGTGAAGGACGGCTACGAGTGCGGCATGGCCTTCGAGAACTACACCGACATCCAGGTCGGCGATCAGATCGAGTGCTACGAGATCGAAGAGGTCGCCCGCGAGCTCTAGGCTCGGCCGTCGGTCCGGTGTCGGTCCCATAGTCGGCCGGGCGCCGGGCCGGGGCCGGTGCCGCGCCGCCGGAAACGTGACATGGCTCATTCACGAAGCGCCAGGGGGCGTGCAAAGTCCTCCGCACAGCGGGGATCGCAACAGGGATCCGCTCAGAGCCGCAGCCAACGCCAGCTGCGCGTCGGTGAGGAGTTGCGCCACGCCCTTTCCTACATTCTCGCGCGCGGCGAGCTGCGCGACCCCCACCTGGCCGGGGTCAGCCTGACGGTCACCGAAGTCCGCATCAGTCCCGATCTGAAGAGCGCCACCGCTTTCGTGGTGCCGCTTGGCGGCGGCGAGCTGGAAACGGTGATCGATGCGCTCAACCATGCCGCCGGCTTCCTGCGCAGCCAGCTCGGCCAGGAAGTGCAGCTGCGCTACACGCCGAGCCTCTCCTTCCAGGCCGATCACTCCTTCGACGAGGCGGCCCGCATCAACGCCCTGCTGCATCATCCGCGGGTGGCGCAGGACGTCGAGGCGGAGGAAGCGGCCCCCGAAGACCAGGATGACGACACGCCGGAGCCCGATCCCGATGGGCGCTAAGGCCGCCGCTGCGGAGATCGCGCCGGTGAACGGCTGGCTGGTCATCGACAAGCCGCTCGGGCTCACCTCCACCCAGGTGGTCGGCCGGGTGCGGCGGATCCTGAAGCCCCGCAAGGTCGGCCACGGCGGCACCCTCGACCCCCTGGCCAGCGGCCTGCTGCCGATCGCCCTCGGCGAGGCGACCAAGACGGTCTCCTACGTGATGGACGGGCGGAAGAGTTATCGTTTCACCCTGCGCTGGGGTCAGGCGACGGAAACCGACGATGCCGAGGGCCGCGTCATCGAGGAGCACGCCCACCGCCCGGACGAGGCGGCGATCCGCGCCGTGCTGGCTGCCTTCACCGGCGAGATCGAACAGATCCCGCCGCTCTACTCGGCGATCAAGGTCGGCGGGCAGCGCGCCTACGATCTGGCGCGCGCCCAGGCCGACTTCGAACTGAAGGCGCGCCGGGTCACGGTCCATGCCATCACGCTGGAGGCGCAGCCGGACCGTGACCACGCGGTCTTCGAGGTGCACTGCGGCAAGGGCACCTACATGCGCTCCCTGGCGCGTGACCTGGGACGGGCAACGGGGACCGTCGCCCACATCGTAGAGTTGCGGCGATTAACCGTAGGCCCGTTTACCGAGGCCGACGCGATTTCGCTGGATTCCCTGGAATCTATGGGGCATAGTCCCGCCGCCTTGGAGCAGGTGCTCCCGGTGGAGACTGCGCTGGACGACATCCCGGCGCTGGCTCTTTCCGAGACCGAGGCGAACCGCCTGCGTTGCGGGCAGGCCGTGTCCATGGTGGCGCGCGCCAACCGCGATCGCATCAGCGAGCTCAGCAACGGATCCATCGTCTTCACTACGACCGGCGGCAAGCCGGTGGCGTTGGCCCGTTACGAGGCAGGCGACATTCACCCGGTCCGGGTTTTGAACCTTTAGTTTATTGGAGACATTGCGATGTCGATTACTGCCGAGCGCAAGACTGCGCTTGTTCAAGAGTATGGCACCCACGAGGGTGATACCGGCTCGCCGGAGGTCCAGGTCGCAATCCTGTCGGAGCGCATCTCGAACCTCACCGAGCATCTCAAGACCCACAGCAAAGATTTCCACTCGCGCCGCGGGCTTCTGGTCATGGTCGGCCAGCGCCGCCGCCTGCTGGACTATGTGAAGGGCAAGGACAAGGCCCGTTACGACGGCCTGATCCAGCGCCTCGGCCTGCGCCGCTGAGGCTAAGCCCGGATTTCTCAAACTATGGTGGGCGCCACGGAGGCGAATTTGCCGACAGGCCAGGAAAGACGCGAAGGGCGTATCGGCAATACGGTCGAGTGTCTTGACGCCGCCTGTCGGCAAATTCGCCCCGCCCTGCGGGGCGCCTCAGGAAGCCCGCTCGCGGCG
>DAIQBR010000408.1:0-3456 GCA_036781105.1 Kiloniellaceae bacterium | reverse complement strand
GAGGGCCGCTTTCAGCGCGGCGCTCACCGCCTTGCGGTCCTCCGGCGCCTTCATGGCGAGGAAGTCGACAACGATGAGGCCGGAGAGCGCGCGCAGACGCAGTTGCCGCGCGATCTCGGGCACGGCGGCGAGGTTCACCGCCCGGGCCTGGGCCGCCTGGCCGCCGCGGCTCTCGTGGCGCGCCGCGTTCACGTCGATGGCGGTGAGAGTCTGGCCCGGCTCGATGAGCAGGAAGCCGCCACCGTCGAGTTCGACGCGGGGCGTCAGCAGCGTTTCCAGTTCGCCCTCCAGCCCGTGGGCCTCGAAGAGATCGCCGGGCGCGGTGTGAACGTCGAAGCCGCAGGCCTCCGCACCGAGCGCCGCCTTCAACTGCCGCAACAGCGCGGCATCGTCCACGACGACGCGATCGACATGGCCTTGGCGAGCGAAGTCGCTCAGCGCCGCGCCATCGGAAGCAAGGCGCGCCGGCGCCGTCACGCCCTTGGTCTGTTCGGGATCGAGGACGAGGTTCTTCGCGCTGACGCGGGCGCCTTTGTCTTCGGAGGGCACGCGCACCACCTTCACCGTGATGCCGGCACCTTCCGGCGGGATGCCGCCGGGCGCTTCCTTCTTCGGCAGCAGGCCGTCGCGCGCCAGGCCGAGGTCGACGAAGGCGCCGTCGAGGCCCTTGTCGAAGCGCTTCACCTTGGCGAGGAAGAGATCGCCGGCCTGAACCGGCGCGGCGCCGGCCGTCCCCTCGCGCAGGATGAGCAGGTCCGACAGCAGGCCGTCTTCGAGGCGCGCGGCGCGGACCTCGCCGGGCAGGGCGGAGACGATGAGTTCCGTGGCCATGGGCGACTCAGCCCCGGTAGCCGAGACCGGTCAGGAGATTGCAGGTCTCCACCAGCGGCAGTCCGACAACGTTGGGATAGGAGCCGATGATTTTCGGAATGAAGGCCGCGGCGGCGCCCTGGATGGCGTAGCCGCCGGCCTTGCCGCGCCACTCGCCGCTTTCCAGGTAGCGCGCGATCTCCGCGTCGGAGAGCCGCTTGAAGACGACCGCGGTGGTGACCAGGGTCTCGGCGCGGCGGCCGTCGGGGGCCTGCACGGCGACGGCGCCCAGCACGCGGTGGCGGCGGCCGGAGAGCAGCTCCAGGCAGCGCCGTGCCTCCCCCTCTTCTTCCGGCTTGGGCAGGATGCGGCGGCCGACCGCGACCACGGTGTCGGCGGCCAGCAGGAAGGCGCCGGGATGGCGCGCGGCGACGGCCGCCAGCTTGTCGCGGGCGACGCGGCGCGCGTAGTGATGCGGCAGCTCCTTGCGGCGCGGCGTCTCGTCGACGTCGGCGGGATCGACATCGGCCGGCAGGAAGCCGACCTGCTGCAGCAGCTGCAGGCGGCGCGGCGAGGCCGAGGCGAGCACCAGCGGCGCCGCAGCGGGCGCCGCGGCGGTCTCAGCGCCGGTTCGGGCAGCTTCCTTGGGGCGGACGACGGCCATGCCCTGGCCCGTCCCGCCTACTTGTAGCGGAAAGTGATGCGGCCCTTGGTCAGGTCGTAGGGCGTCATCTCGACGTTCACGCGGTCGCCGGCGAGAACGCGAATGCGGTGCTTGCGCATCTTGCCGGCGGTGTGCGCCAGCACTTCGTGTTCGTTGTCCAGCTTCACGCGAAACATCGCGTTGGGCAGGAGCTCAACGACGGTACCTTGGAACTCCAGCAGATCTTCCTTGGCCATCTAACCTTCTTGTCTCGACAATGCTGCCGCCGCGGCTCCTCGCGCCGGCCCGGTTCGTCTCCAGTTTTCCGCGGTTTTCCCCGCTTCCCGGGAGCGCGCGGATCATACAGAAAAGCGCTGACAAGGACAAACACCCCTGTCAGGCCCCGCCGCAGGGGCAGAAATCCGCAGAAATCCGGGAAATTCAGCCCTTTTTAGAGGGCTAGTCGCTGGGCTTCAGGTCCAGGGTGAAACGATTTTCGATGCGCTTTTTCAACTGGTCGCGCACGTCGCGGTAGGCCTGCAGCCGGACCTCGCGGTTACCCTCGATAATGCTGGGGTCGAAGGTGTTCCAGAATTCGACGTCGCAGGCCATGGTGCGGGTCAGCTCCACTGCCTGGTGCTGCGCCTCCGGCGACAGCGAGATGATGAGGTCGAAGGAGGTGTCCTCCAGGTCGTCGAAGGACTTGGCGCGGTGCCTGGAGAGGTCGATGCCGAGTTCGTCCATCACCTCCACCACGAAGGGGTCGATCTCCTTGGTGCGCACGCCGACGGAATCGACGTAGATGCGGTGGCCCAGCAGGTGCTTCAGCAGCGCCTCGCCCATGGGCGAGCGCACCGAGTTCTGCGTGCAGGCGAAGAGGACCGCTTCGGGCAGTTCGTCCATCTGCTAGCCGCGGATATGCAGGACGCAGATCAGCGTGAACAGCCGGCGCGCCGTATCGAAATCGATGTCGACCTTGCCGTCCAGGCGCTCGCGCAGCAGTTCGGAGCCCTCGTTGTGCAGGCCGCGCCGGCCCATGTCGATGGACTCGATGCGCGCCGGGCTCGCGGTCTTGATGGCCTCGTAGTAGGTCTCGCAGACGGCGAAGTAGTCGCGCACCACGCGGCGGAACGGCAGCAGCGGCAGCGCCACGGTGTCGAGCGGCCGGTCGGCCTCGTCGAGAATCTCCATCTGCAGCCGGTTCTCGGTGATCGAGAGATGCAGGTGGTAGGGGCCCGAGAAATCGCCCGACGGGCGGAAGGCGTTGTCCTCCAGCAGGTCGTAGATGGCCACGGCGCGCTCGTGCTCGACCTCCGGGGAGCGGCGGATCACCGCAGAGTCGTCGAGCGTGACGCTGGTCAGACGTTCGCTGGCCCGTTCGCCTTGCGGGGAATCCTTCTCGGAATCGTCGGTCATGCCCGCTGGCCTCCCCCTCCGGTCAGGACGGCTCCGGGTTGGCCGCCAGGCGCAGGGCGACGGAGCGCGCGTGGGCGTCGAGCCCCTCGGCCTCGGCGAGACGCACCGCCGCCGGACCGATGGCGGCCAGCGCTTCGGCGTCGCAGGAAATCAGCGAGGTACGTTTCATGAAGTCGAGCACCGAGAGGCCGGAGGAAAAGCGCGCCGAGCGGGCCGTCGGCAGCACGTGGTTGGGCCCGGCGAGGTAGTCGCCGATGGCCTCCGGCGTGTAGCGGCCGAGGAAGATGGCGCCGGCATTGCGCACCTTCGCCGCCAGGGCGTCGGGATCGGCGACCGCCAGTTCCAGGTGCTCCGGGGCGATGCGGTCGATCAGCGGCAGCGCCTCGGCCAGCGTGGCCACGGTGATGATGGCGCCGTGCGCCTGCCAGCTTTCGCGCGCGATGGCGGTACGCGGCAGCGCCTGCAGCTGTTCCTCCACCGCCGCGGCCACGGCCTCGGCGAAGGCCTTGTCGTCGGTGATGAGGATCGACTGGGCGGCGGTGTCGTGCTCGGCCTGGGACAGCAGGTCGGCGGCGATGAAGTCGGGC
>DAIQBR010000407.1:0-3485 GCA_036781105.1 Kiloniellaceae bacterium | reverse complement strand
CTATACGCCGCCCGAGCTGGAGAATCAGACGCCCTGGCAGGAGATCTACCGCGGTGCGGTGGGGCAGCTTGCCGCCGGCGGCTGCCTGGAGCCGGCGACCCACTACCATCAGGTCGTGAAGAGCATTCCCCGGCATTCGCATTAGGGACATTCGCACTAGCAGGAGTCCGTGACGATGGGAGACAGCCTGGCGGGCAAGACCGCGCTGGTGACGGCGGCGGCGCAGGGGATCGGCCGCGCCACGGCGCTGGCTTTCGCGGCGGAGGGCGCCGAGGTCATGGCGACCGACATCAATGTCGACCGCCTGGAGGAACTCGCGGGCACACCGGGCATCTCAGTGAAGCGCCTCGACGTGCTCGACGCCCAGGCGGTCAATTCCCTGGCCGCCGAGATGCCGCCGCTCGACGTGCTCTGCAACGTCGCCGGCTATGTGCACAACGGCTCGATCCTGGAGTGCCCGGAGGAGGACTGGGATTTCTCCTTCGACCTCAACGTGAAGTCGATGTACCGGATGATCCGGGCCTTCCTGCCGGCGATGCTGGAGGCCGGCGGCGGCTCGATCATCAACATGGCCTCGGTGGCCTCGTCGATGCGCGGGCTGCCGAATCGCTGCGTCTACGGCTCCAGCAAGGCGGCGGTCATCGGCCTTACCAAGTCGGTCGCGGCCGATTACATCCAGCAGGGCATCCGCTGCAACTGCATCTGCCCGGGCACCATCGAATCGCCCTCCCTGGACGAGCGCATCAACGCCTTCGCCGACCCGGTAGCCGCGCGCAAGGCCTTCATCGCGCGCCAGCCCATCGGGCGCCTCGGTACACCGGAGGAAATCGCCGGCATGGCGGTCTATCTGGCCAGCGACATCTCGGCCTACGCCACCGGCACGGCGATGGTCGTCGACGGCGGCGTCACCCTGTAGGACGTTACAGCGCGTCGTGGAAGCGGTCGCGGGCGCGCACCGCGGCCTTTACGTGTTCGACCGTCAGGCCGCAGCAGCCGCCGATGACCTGCGCGCCCTGGTCCAGCCAGTCGAGATAGAACTCTTCCAGCCGTTGCGGCGCGATCACGTCGTGGAAGTTCCAATCCGGCATCTCGAAATAGCCGCTGTCCGGATAGGCGGTGAGCGGACCCTTGAAGCGCTTGCGGATCGCCTTCAGGGCCTCGCCGGTGATCTCCGCGCCGCTGTGCATGCAGCCGGCGGCGTCGATGCCGCGCTCCGGGATCATGGCGACGATCTCGCTCAGCGGGATATCCGCCTGCGAATAGAAGCTCAGCAGACGCCCGTCGACGCCGCGCCGCGCCGACAGGCCGAACCAGACCGGCAGGCCGCTCGCCAGGGCCGCTTCGACCACCTTCGGCGTACGTGTCGGGTGGTACATCATTTCCAGCAGCAGCAATTCGGCCCCGGCGGCTTTCAGGATCTGGGCGAGTTCCCGGAAGGATTCGGCGGCTTCTTCTTCCGACGGCATCCGTTCCGGCGGCATCTCCTTGCCGGTGAAGACGACCAGGTGGGAGAGCGAGGCGGCGACCACCACGTCGCGGCCCGCCGCATCGCGCGCCCGGAGGGCGGCCTCGACGGCGTTGCAGTTGATCTCCTCGGTCTTGTCGCCGTAGCCGGCCTGCTGCAGCACCACGCGCGCCGAGGCGTAGGTGTTGGCGGTGATCACCTCGGCTCCGGCGGTGATGTAGTCGGCGTGGATCTCGGTCAGCAGCGCCTGGTTGTCGAGGCTCGCCACGCCGCACCAGGCCGAGGGGTCCATGGCGACGCCGCGGCGCTGCAGCTCGGTGCCGGTGGCGCCGTCCAGGATCACGATATCGCCGCGGTCCAGGCGCTTCTTCAGGGCTGCATAGGGCATGGGTGATTCTTTCGGGATTCGCTGGGGCGGCGCATATTGGCGGCAAGGCGCCGCGGCGTCATCCCATTTCGCTGCCTCTCCCTGAGCCGTTTCACGGTGAGCGGGCGATTGCCTGCTAGCGCCCCGGCAGTTCCGACGGCGGCTTGCCCGGCTTCATCACACGCTCGCGGTACAGCAGGTAGAGACCGCTGGACAGCACCACGCCGGCGCCGATCAGGGTCCAGTGGTCCGGGAAGTCGCCGAACACGATGTAGCCGAGCAGGATCATCGGCAGCAGCTGGACATAGCTGAAGGGCGCCAGGATCGGCGCCGGGGCCAGGCGGTGGGCGAGGATCAGCAGCCAGTGGCCGAAGCCGCCCAGGGCGCCGAGGCAGACCATCAGCAGCGCGCCTTTCAGATCCGGCGTGTGCCAGAACAGAGGCACCAGCGGGGTGATGGCGATGGCGCCGATGAGGGCGCTGTAGAACTGCGTGGTGACCGCGCGGTCGACGCCGGCCAGCTTGCGCGTGGTGATCTGGTAACAGGCGCCGAAGAGGGCGCAAAGCAGCGACAGGCTGGCGGCCCAGTGCACCAGGCCCAGCCCGGGCCGGACCACGATGAGCACGCCAAAGAAGCCGATGCCGATGGCGGCCCAGCGGCGCGGCCCGATGTGCTCGCCCAGCAGCGGGATCGCCAGCATGGCCACGATGAAGGGGGTCGAAAAGAGGATCGACGAAGTCTCGGCGAGCTGCAGGAACTGCAGGGCGGCGAAATTCGTGCAGGTCGCGCCGAAGAGAAACAGCGAGCGCAGGATCTGCAGGCCCGGGCGCTGGCTCTGCAGCAGGCCGCGGCCGTGCCTCGGCAGCAGGATGACTGCGGCCAGCACCACGTGGCCGACATAGCGTGCCCAGACCACCTGCCCGGTCGGATAGGTCTGGACCAGGTACTTGGCGGAGGTATCGAGCAGCGAAAAGGTGCTGACGGCGGCAATCATCAGCAGGATGCCGCGCAGCGGCTCGTGGATGATCGGCTCGATCGTGTAGCTGCGCGGGGCGGCCATGCAGAAGCGGTTTCGCTCACGGGCGGTGGCGGGGACGGGACCGGATGGTACCGCTGTCCATGCTAGCCGCCGGGCCCGCCCGGTGACACCCCCATCTCCGCAGACGATCCATGCGCAAAGCGGGCAGCTTGCGCTTAATAGGTTGCCCGCCCGCCGGAGATGTCGAACACGGCGCCGGTGCTGAAGGAGCACTCCTCCGAGGCCAGCCAGGCGACCAGCGCCGCGACCTCCTCCACCTGGCCGAAGCGGCCCATGGGGATCTTCGACAGCATGTAGTCGATGAATTCCGGGGTCATCTGCTTGAAGATGTCGGTTTCCACCGCCGCCGGTGTGACGCAGTTCACCACCACGCCGCTGCCGGCGGTTTCCTTGCCGAGCGACTTGGTGAGGCCGATGACGCCGGCCTTGGCGGTGCTGTAGGCGGCGGCGTTGGGGTTGCCTTCCTTGCCGGCGACCGAGGCGATGTTCACCACGCGCCCGTAGCCGCGATCCAGCATGCCCGGCAGCAGGGCGCGGCAGCACAGGAAGACGGCCGTCAGGTCGACCGCCAGGACGCGTTCCCAGTCGGCCAGGCTGTACTCCCAGGTCTTTTG
>DAIQBR010000406.1:278-3550 GCA_036781105.1 Kiloniellaceae bacterium | reverse complement strand
CGGCCCGAACAACTGGGGCGACCTGGTGGTGCACGCGCGCGACCGTGCCGTCGCCCAGGGGCTCACCATCAACGGCCTGCCGATCCTCGACGAGGGCCCCGGCCCCTTCGGGCGCTACAACATCCCCAACCTGGATCTCTACTACCGCGACTGCGTCATCGGCGGCCCCGCCGCCTTCATCGTGGTGGCCGAGAACTTCGACGCCTTCGCCAGCGCCATCCGCCGCAAGCTGATCCTGGAGATCGCGGGAAGAACGCCGGACGACGTGCCGGCCGGACAGGCCACAGGCCCGCGCCTGCAGCTCGCCCAATACGGCCAGGCCGAAGCCCGCGAGTCGCCACCCTGCGACATCGGCGAACAGCTGCTGAGAGCACGGAACGAGGATTTTTAGAGGGAAACTGCTCAGGCTCCGCGGCTAGAGGCGGCGACGGGTCTCCAGCCTTTCGAACGCTTCGCGATCCATGATCGTCTTGCCGATCGGCCACAGCGAGATCGGCACCAGCTTCAGGTGCGCCCAGGCGAAGGGAATGCCGATCAGGGTGATCGCCAGCGCCACCGCGGTAAATATGTGCCCGAGCGCCAGCCACCAGCCGGCGAGGATCAGCCAGATGAGATTGCCGAGGGTGCCCAGCGGCCCGGTGCCGAAATCCTCCTGGCCGCTGACCGCCTCGCGCGACACCGCCACGCGGCCGAAGGGCAGCAGGGTGTAGCTGGCGATATTCACCGCCGCGCGCGCCCAGGGCAGCCCGACGATGGTGATCGCCATGAGCAGGGCCGCCAGGAGCCAGGCGAGCGCCATCCAGATGCCGCCGAACAGCACCCAAAGGACGTTGAGGAGAAGGCTCAGCAGGGACATCGGGGCTCCCACGGCTTTCCGACATAGCGCAGCGCCTGGCGGCCAACCGCGAGGGCTGGCCCGGCACTGGCGCTGTCTATCTGCATTTCGGAAAGATTGGCGTCCCCTAGGGGAGTCGAACCCCTGTTTTCGCCGTGAGAGGGCGACGTCCTAGGCCACTAGACGAAGGGGACCAATGGCCGGAAGGGCGGTTGTGTAGCCCAAGATCCGGGCCCTTGCAAGTGCCGATCGCCAGCCCGCCCAACCCACAGCCCGCCTCGCCCGCCGCCCGGGTCAGGGTGCCGCCCGCATGGACGACGGCACGGCCTTCACCCGGCCCACCTCGCGACCGCTGGTCAGGTCGACGATGATGAGTTGCTGGCAGCCGCGCCCGGCCTGGCCGTTGATGTGGACCACCAGGCGGTCGCCGGTCAGCTCGCTGCCGGCCAGGCTGTAGCCGTCGGGAATGGCCAGGTCCAGGGTGCCGAAGTCCACCGCCGCGGCCGGCCCGGCGGCGGGCGTCCCGGCCGCGGCCGGCGCGCCGCCCCTGGCGCTGTCCCTGGCGCTCTCCGGGCCCCCGCTACGGGTGATCAGGCCATAGACCAGCAGCGCCATGCCGGCGACGATGAGGACGGCCAGGAAGATGACCAGGGCTTTGAGCGCTTGCATCGGGCGGGACCCCTTACTAATCACGTGAGGCGCGGCCCCTGCCCATGAACGCGAGGAGCCCGCCGGAAGCGAGGAAGCATGGCGGCCCCAATCAGTCAAGAAAACGGGCCCGGCGGAAGCGGGCGCCCGCGCGAGACCCACGAGGTCATCGCCGGCGCCGCGGATGCCGGCGGGCGGCTGGACCGCCTGCTGGCCGCCGCCCTGCCCCAGCTCTCGCGCAGCCGCCTGCAGGCGCTGATCGCCGAGGGCTGCGTGACCTGCGGGGGCAAAGCGGTCGCCACCGCCTCGCTGAAGGTCAAGGCAGGCCAAAAATTCGCCATCATCGTGCCCGAGACTAGGCCCGTCGCCCTGGAAGGCCAGGCGATCCCGCTGGTTATCCGCCATGAGGACGCCGATCTGATCGTGCTGGAAAAGCCTGCTGGCCTGGTGGTCCACCCCGCCGCCGGCAACCCGGACAAAACCCTGGTGAACGCCCTTATCGCCCACTGCGGGCCCGGGCTGAAGGGGGGCCTAACGGGTATCGGCGGCGAGGCACGCCCAGGCATCGTCCACCGCCTGGACAAGGACACCTCCGGCCTCATGGTGGCGGCCAAGTCCGAGGCGGCCCACCGCGGCCTGGTCGAGCAGTTTTCGGCGCGGACCATCCAGCGCACCTACTGGGCCCTGGTCTGGGGCCTGCCGCAGCCGGCCGAGGGTACCCTCACCGGCAACATCGGCCGCAGCCCCCGCAATCGCAAGAAAATGGCGGTACTGAAGAGCGGCGGCCGGCCCGCGGAAACCGGCTACAAGGTCCTGAAAACCTTCCAGAACGGCCGCGTCAGCCTGGTCGAATGCCGCCTCAGGACCGGGCGTACCCACCAGATCCGCGTCCACCTGGCGGAGGCCGGGCACCCCCTGCTGGGCGACCCGCTCTACGGCCGCGCCGGAACCGCCGGGCGGCGGGCACGTTGGCTTCCCGAGGGGGCGCAGGCCGCGCTGGCCGCCCTGGGGCGCCAGGCGCTGCACGCGAAAACGCTGGGATTTCAACACCCTGTGAGTGGGGATGTCTTGCAATTTGAGAGCGAATTACCACCTGACATAAGTAACTTGATCGCTTCCTTGGAATGATTTTAAATATACCTGACTAACCCGGTCAGATTTGGCGGCGGCCGCGGGGGATCCATGCTAAATTGCGATCTTCCGGCCGGCAGCGCCGACCGGACCAGGAAAGTTGGATCGATTGGGGCTGCCCCCTGAGGGCCCCCCGTGCAGCGGCCGGCAACGGCCCCGTGGAGAAGAAAAGATGGCGGCAAAGGTTCCAGTACTCGTTCCCGAAGGCAATCTCAGCGGATATCTGCAGGAGATCCGCAAGTTCCCCATGCTGGAGCAGAACGAAGAGTACATGCTCGCCAAGTCCTGGCGCGAGCGGGGCGACACCGAGGCGGCACACAAGCTGGTCACCTCGCACCTGCGCCTGGTCGCCAAGATCGCCATGGGCTATCGCGGCTACGGCCTGCCGCTCTCCGAGCTGATCTCAGAGGGCAATGTCGGCATGATGCAGGCGGTCAAGCGCTTCGACCCCGAGCGCGGCTTCCGCCTCGCCACCTATGCCATGTGGTGGATCCGCGCCTCGATCCAGGAATACATCCTGCACTCCTGGTCGCTGGTGAAGATGGGCACCACCGCCTCGCAGAAGAAGCTGTTCTTCAACCTGCGCAAGCTGAAGGGCCAGCTGAAGGCGATGGAGGAAGGCGACCTGCACCCGGAGAACGTCTCCAAGATCGCCGAG
>DAIQBR010000406.1:0-219 GCA_036781105.1 Kiloniellaceae bacterium | reverse complement strand
GAACGCGCCGCTGCGCATTGACGGCGACGGCGAATGGCAGGACTGGCTGGTCGACGACAGCGAGGATCAGGAATCCCTGCTCGCCGAGTCCGAGGAGATGGGCAAGCGCCGCGCGCTCTTGAAGTCCGCCATGGCGAACCTCAACGACCGCGAGCGCCACATCCTGGAGGAACGCCGCCTGAAGGACGATCCGACGACGCTGGAGGATCTCTCCCAGGA
>DAIQBR010000405.1:2406-3597 GCA_036781105.1 Kiloniellaceae bacterium | reverse complement strand
CGAGGAAGACCTCATCGTTGCGGACCTCATCATCGGCTTCAAGATGTTCCGCGAGCGCTTCACCAGCCGGGTGCAGCCGGACTCCTCCGGCCGGCGCATCGACGTCGCCTATGCCGAAGGGCCTTTCAAGTATCTGGAGAACCACTGGGTCTTCGAGGAGCACCCGGAAGGCTGCCTGATCGACTTCTACGTCGACTTCGAGTTCCGCTCAAAGCTGCTGCAGAAGGTCATCGAGACCCTGTTCCACGAGGCGGTGCGCCGCATGGTCGCCGCCTTCGAGACCCGCGCCCGCCATCTCTACGGCGCACCCGAAGGACAGCCGTCACCGCAGCGGCGCTAGTCTCTAGTGATAGGTGCCGTTGGATTTCTCATCGCCGAGATCCAGCGACCGGGGGCCGCAGGGGACCGCCTCGGGGGTCTCTCCGCGCAGGCTGTTCAGGGCGGCCGGATCGGTCGCGGCGATCAGGGTCTGCAGCAGGTGGTTCGACTCGATGGGCTTGGTCAGGGTGTCCACCACGACGATGCCGTAGCCGTTGGCGAGTTTCTTCGCCAGGCGCATCACATCCTCCGTGGCCTTGGTGGTGAGCACCATGGAGCCGCGGTAGCCGACCTTGGCGAGGTGGCGGATGATTTCCAGGCCGGAGGAATCCGGCAAGGCCATCTCCAGGACGATACAGCGCACGTCCGGCCCGAAGATCGCCAGGAAACTGTCCTTGCTGTCGACCACGGCCACGGATTCACCGAGGGCGCTGGCCACATTGACCAGTTCGTCAATGGAGCCGTCGTCGGGACTTACGATTATTGTCGAATAATTGTACTTGGCCATGCGGCTGCCTCCTTCGATCAATCGCTCCCTTAAGCGCCCATCTCGCCGGCAAAATTGCCGGCGGCACCGGTGCCGCGGAGCGCCAGAGCGCTGCAGGGCCTCGGATCGAAAGGAATCGTTGCTGTAAAAATTGCGGCGCTGGGCCGGCCCCTCCCTCAAGGGGCGCCCGGCGGGTAGCCGCTGTCGCCAGCGACCCGAACAATCTCTCAGGAATTGAGCGGAAGCTTAAGCGGCTTCGCCGTTGTAACAGTGTTAAACGGCCTGATTACAATCGCTTAGGGCCCGGCTCCGGGCGCGAGAATCGACCCGCTGAAAGCGTCACTGCGTGGGTTCCGGCGGTTCGCGGCGCAGAGTCTCGGTAGCGT
>DAIQBR010000405.1:0-2396 GCA_036781105.1 Kiloniellaceae bacterium | reverse complement strand
AACCCCATGCCGGGTTCGCCGTGGCAGAGTCGGGCGACGGTGACGCTCGCGAAGTGGCGGGGGTCGAGGTGCGGCCAGTTCCGCCTCAGACCGTCCACCAGGGCCAGGGCCTCTTCGGTCCGGCCGAGGCGCAGCAGCACGGCGGCGTGACGCAGGGTGCTTTGGGGCGTGCTGAAGATCAGCCGCGATCGGCTGGCGACCTGCGATGCCCGCAGGAAATTCCCCTGGTTCATGTAGAGAGCGCCGATCCAGTCGAGGGTCAGCCAGCGGATCGGGTTGTCCGGCGAGAGGGCGGCGTCGTAGACGACTGCCTGCTGCAGGACATCCTGCGGCGGCGCCGCACAGGTAAAGGGAATGACGTCGACCAGCAGGCGGGCCAGGGCATGGTTCGGGTCGAGTTCCAGGGCCCGCTTCGCCGTCTCCGCCGACTGCTGCAGCCGTCCGATGTGCCAGTAATACTGCGCGACGTTGAACAGCACGTCGGCATCGTCGGGCGCCAGCTCCAGGGCCCGCTGCGCATGGAGGACGGCCTCACGGCGCGTCTTCGCGGTGTCGGAAGGGGGATCGACATTGGTCAGATAGGCCAGCTTGGCGGCCAGCACGGCATGGGCTTGGCCGAAATCCGACCGCAGCACCAGAGCGCGCTCTGCCAGGGCGATGCGCTCCCTTTGCCACGCCAGGCTGTCGCTCGCCGCACCTGGCAGCCAGGTCGACTGGATGTAGAGCTCCCAGGCATTCAGCGTGTCCGTATCCTGGCCCTCCAGACTCTGCTTGGCGGCGTTGAAGATCTGCGGGCGCAACTCCGAGACGATGGTGGCGGCCAGCTGACTTTGCGCGTCGTAGGTATCGTCGTCACCGCGCCTGTAGGACTGTGCCCACAGCAGCTTGCCGGAGCGCGCCTCGACCAGGTGAAGCACGACCCGCGTGACGCCGCTGAAATTCTGGACGCTGCCGCGTATGACGTAAGCGATACCGACCTCGGCTTGCCCGGCCCCCGCTTCGCTGCTGGCCAGGCTGTGCAGGCCGAACCTGGTGTCGCGCACGACCACCGTGAGCGACTTGACCTTGGTAAGCCCGGCGATCAACTCGTCGGTCAGGCTCTCGGCCAGACCGTCTTGCGGCGCACCGTCGGAGACCGCTTCCAGGGGCAGGATTTCCACGGCAATGAAATGCGCGCCGCCGTCAGGTTCGTCGAAGAAATCCCCTGTGGTGCCGACAAGCCAGCCGGCAAGCAGCGCCACGAGCAGCAGCAGCGCCGCGCCACCGTAGAGGTAGGCGCGTGGCCGCTTGCGCCCTGCAGGGGCGGAGGCCGTCGCCGCGGCGCTTTCGGTCCGGATGACCGGCTGGTAGCTGCCCTTGGGAATCTCGAAGCGGACGCGGTCTTCGGCGCCCTGGGTGGCATAGTAGTGATCCAGGGCCTGGCGCAGGCGGTGGACTTCCACCCGCACGATGCTGTCCGCGTTGGGATCGAAGTCGGCGCCCCGGCCGAACACGTCGGTGCCGATGGAATAGCCCTTCAGGCGGTCGCCGCGCCCAGCGAGTTCCTCCAGGATCAGGTAGCGCAGCAGGGGGCGCAGCCGCGATCCTTCGCCGAGCACGCCGCTGTCGATCAGCGCCTCCAGCGCGCTCATCGTGTCGCTACGGGTCTTCTCGTCGTAAGGCGATGCTTCCATTTCCCTGCCGGGCTGCCCAGTCCACAGGGCAGTCTAGAGCAAGGTGCCGTGCAAAGCCCCCAGAAGAATGGCGAACAGGGGGTAGGCCGCCGCCTGCTAGAACCCCGCGCCGCTCGCCAGCGCCGTGTAGAACGTGATCGTCATCAGGCTGTTGAAGGTGCCGTGCACGATGATCGCCGGCCACAGCGAGCCGCTGCGCTCGGTGATCGCCGCCAGCACCAGCCCCATGCAGGCGAGCACCGGCACCAGGAACCACACCATGTGCACCGAGGCGAAGAAGATCGCGCTGAGCGGCGCCGCATAGGCGAAACGCAGGTGCTTGCGCAGCCAGCCGAAGACCAGCCCGCGGAAGACGATCTCCTCGGCGAAAGGCACCAGCACGCCGACCAGCAGCAGCATCACGACCAGACTGGTCCAACTGAAGCCGTCCGGTGCCAGGGTGCGCAGCTGCGGGTTTTCGACCGGTGCGTCGAGCAGTGACTGCACGCCGAGATTCAGGACAGAAAACGCGGGCACGCAAAGCAGCCCGACGGCGACGGCGAGGCGGTACCAGGTGCTGTAGGTCGGCCTGAGTCCGATGTCGGCGAGACGCAGGCCGTAGGGCCGCAGGGCGATGACCCACACCAGCGACAGCATGAACAGGGTCGTCAGCACGATGAGGCCGGCGACCGGGGCGAGGCCGGCGAGCGCGCCCTCGGGCGCCAGCAGGCGGGCGCCCACGCC
>DAIQBR010000404.1:0-3600 GCA_036781105.1 Kiloniellaceae bacterium | reverse complement strand
ACTGGATGACGTTGAAGCGGTCCTCGGGGCGCAGGCGCTTCAGGGCGGCGACGACGGCGGCCTTGGCCTGGTCCAGGGAGTCGCCGTGCATGGAGCCGGAGGTGTCGATGACGAAGACCAGCTCGCGCGGCAGCGGCTCCGGCCGCGGTTCCGGCCGCACGACATCGTCGCTGCGGCGCGCCGGCGGCACCATCATGACCAGCAGGTGGGCGTCGCCGCCGACCTGCTCGGCGAAGACGGCGGCCTGCGGTGCCTGGCTCGCCTTGGGTGCCCATTCCAGCACGAAGTCCCGGTCCGCCGGCACCTCCCCCGCGCTGAGGGTGATGGTCTGGCGCCCGTTCCCGTCGCTTTCGATCACCACCGGGTGATAGAGGCTCTTCAGCCCGGCCAGCGGCAGGCCGGCATCGAGGTGAACCGTGAGAGCCAGCAGATTGTGCTTCTTCCCGTCCGTATGGACCGGCCCGAAGAGGTCGCGGTCCTGGCCGTCCTCCGGGATGACGGAGACCGGGGCGGCCCTTGGTGTCGGGCCGGCGGGGGCCTCCACCGTCTCCGGCGCCGGGGCGGGCAGGTAGCGCGGCGCGACCACCATGGGAAAGCGCAGCGCGAAGGCGCCGTTCTCGTAGGCGACGGCGTCCTGGAAGCCGATCTCGACGGTGATCTCCTCGCCGGGGCCGATGTTGGCGACCGAGGTGACGAAGACGTTGGGCCGCTCGCCGCTCACCAGGCTGGCGCGCTGGCCGTTGTCGGCGGCCTCTCGGTAGGTCCGCTCGGCCTCCGCCTTTTCCAGGATGCGGCCCTCGATGCGGCGCGCGCCGACCGTCATGGTGAGGCGGTCGACGGCGGAGCGCTCGGGCAGCGGGAAGACGTAGATGCCTTCCAGCCAGCGGTCGCTGGGATTGTGGAAAACCTGGGTGACCCTGGCCCGGGCCACCATGCCGTTCACCTGGATGTCGACGTCGGTCTTCAGCACCGGCGCCTCCAGCACGCTGTCCGCCTCGCCGCTGCGGAAGAACAGGCCGGCCGGCGGCGCTTCCCCGGCGGTCTGGGCCCTTGCCGGAACGCCGTTGACCACCAGGGCGCCGAGCAGCAGCGCCGCCGCCAGCAGCAGGGTGCCGCCGATCACCAGGACGTTGTGATAGAGGGCGCGCCCCAGGCGCGGCGGAATGACTCCGCAGGAGTGGTCTGGGTAGCTTTCCAGTGGCAGCAGGATCTGTCGCATCGGTGTCCCCCGGGTTGTCGCTGGCCGTCGGTTGCATCGCCGGCGGCCCTTTGCCGGGCCGCCTTTCCCTGGGCTCCATGAGGCCCGGAGATCCGGGCGGCAGGGGTTCGGGAATGCGGCGATTCCAAGATGCTTTGGGATGCTTTTGGGGCAGGCCACCGCGGCGCCGGCCGCCAAGGGGCTGCCATGCGCGCTGGGCGGTTCCAATTGCCGCCCTAAGGTTCTAAGTTGCAGCCGATCCGCCTCCAGGGGCGGCGCCGAACACACAACTCGCAAGCAAATCCGGGAGTTTCTCCGATGTCCGTGATCGCGGAACGTCTGTCGCGCATCAAGCCCTCGCCCACCATCGCCGTCACCACCAAGGCGGCCGAGCTGAAAGCCGCCGGCCGCGACGTCATCGGCCTCGGCGCCGGCGAGCCGGACTTCGATACCCCGGACAACATCAAGAAGGCCGCCATCAAGGCGATCGAGGAAGGCCAGACCAAGTACACCGCGGTCGACGGCACGCCGGCGCTGAAGAAGGCGATCTGCGCCAAGTTCAAGCGCGAGAACGGCCTCGACTACAGCCCCGCCGAGGTCACCGTCGGCACCGGCGGCAAGCAGGTGCTCTACAACGCGCTGATGGCGACGCTGAATCCGGGCGACGAGGTCATCATCCCGGCGCCCTACTGGGTGTCCTATCCGGACATGGTGCTGCTCGCCGAGGGCGAGCCGGTCTCGGTGCCCTGCGGCGCCAACCACAATTTCAAGCTGACGCCCGAGGCGCTGGAGCAGGCGATCACGCCGAAGACCCGCTGGATCATCCTCAACAGCCCGTCGAACCCGACCGGTGCGGCCTATACCCGCGCGGAGATGAAGGCGCTGACCGACGTGCTGATGAAGCATCCCCAGGTCTGGGTGATGACCGACGACATGTACGAGCACCTGGTCTACGACGGTTTCGAGTTCACCACCCCGGCCCAGGTCGAGCCCGGCCTGAAGGACCGCACCCTCACGGTGAACGGGGTCTCCAAGGCCTATGCCATGACCGGCTGGCGCATCGGCTACGCCGCCGGGCCGCAGGCGCTTATCAAGGCGATGGCGAAGATCCAGTCGCAGTCGACCTCCAACCCTTCGTCGATCAGCCAGGCGGCGGCGGTGGAGGCCCTGAACGGCACCCAGGACTTCATCGCGGAGCGCGCCGCGGCCTTCAAGAAGCGCCGCGACATGGTGGTCGAGATGCTGAACGACTGCCCGGGCATCCACTGCCACAAGCCGGAGGGCGCCTTCTACGTCTATCCCTCCTGCGCCGGCTGCATCGGCAAGAAGACGCCGGACGGCAAGACCCTCGAGACCGACGAGGACTTCGTCACCTACCTGCTGGAGTCGGTGGGCGTCGCCGCGGTGCATGGCGAGGCCTTCGGCCTCTCGCCGCATTTCCGGGTGTCCTACGCCACCTCGACCGAGGCCCTTCAGGAAGCCTGCAAGCGCATCAAGAAGGCCTGCGAGGCCCTCACTGACTGATTTGGGGTCGGACTGACCTGAAGGGCGGCCGGCGGGAAACAGCCATGTCCCTGGACGCCCTGCTCGACGACTACGACGGCCTCGGCCTGGCGGACCTCATCCGCCGGGGCGAGGTCGCCGCCGCCGAGGTGCTGGAGGCCTCGATCGCCCGCATCGAGGCGCGCGACCCGGCGGTGAACGCCGTGGTCCACCGCTTCTTCGATGACGCGCGTGCCGAACTGGCGGGGTCAGCCCCCGCCGGCCCCTTCGCCGGCCTGCCCTTCCTGCTGAAGGATCTCTATACCTTCCAGAAGGGCCGGCCCTGTGGCAACGGCAGCCGCTGGATGGCCGACTACGTCGCGCCCTTCGACGACCCCCTGGCGGCGCTGTGGCGCCAGGCGGGGCTGACCGTCGCCGGCAAGTCGGCGACGGCGGAGTTCGGCCTCAGTGTCTCGACGGACACCCGCCAGCACGGGGCGACGCGCAACCCCTGGAGCCCGGAGCACAGCGCCGGCGGCTCCAGCGGCGGCGCGGCGGCGGCGGTGGCCGCCGGCATGGTGCCGCTGGCCCACGCCAGCGACGGCGGCGGCTCGATCCGCATCCCGGCCTCCTGCTGCGGCCTCTTCGGGCTGAAGCCGAGCCGCGGGCGCAACCTCACCAGCGATGCCTGGGGCGGGCTTGGCGTGTTCCACGCGATCACCCGCAGCGTGCGCGACTCAGCCGCCCTGCTGGACGCCACCTGCGGCCCGCCGGCCCACCTGCCCTTCAGCCTGCCGCGCCCGCAAGTGCCCTTTCTCGCTTCGGTCGGTGCCGATCCCATAGGTCAAAACGGGGGCCGCCTGCGCATCGCCTGGACGGCGGTGACGCCGGAGGACGTCGACCTGCATCCGGAGTGCCGG
>DAIQBR010000403.1:0-3620 GCA_036781105.1 Kiloniellaceae bacterium | reverse complement strand
TAGCGGCCGACCAGTTCGCCGCGCTGGTCTTCCGGCAGGCGCGCCAGCTTGCCGCGCAGGGCCTCGAGCCCCAGCCAGGCGTCGCCGAGCGTCCCGGTCACATAGAGGTCGTCGCCGGGCCGCAGCGAGGCGCGGTCGAGCACCCGCTCGCCGGTGATCCGTCCGAAAGCGGTGAGGCTGAGGGTCATCGGGCCGGGCGTGCCGGTGGTGTCGCCGCCGAAAAGGGTGACGCCGAAAGTGGCCTGGTCCTGCGCCAGGCCGGCACTGAAGCCGGCGATCCAGGACTCCTCGATGTCGAGCGGCCAGGCCGCAGCGAGCAGGTAGCCGAAGGGCTCGGCGCCCATCGCCGCGAGGTCCGAGAGGTTCACGCGCAGCAGCTTGCGCGCGACGAGATCGGGCGGACAGTCGAGGAAGTGGCGGCCCTGGATCATGGTGTCCACGGTGGTCACCAGCCGCTCGCCGGCGCCGAGCGGCAGCACCGCGGCGTCGTTATGCAGGCCGAAGGCCCCCGCGTCCCCGGTGGCGAGCGGCGCGAAGTAGCGCTCGATCAGTTCGAACTCGCCGGCCCGCGCACCATCTTTTCCTGGATTCATGTGGAGTCGGGGCTCATGCGACGAGCCGTCTAGCGCAGCTTGGAGAAGTCCGCCGTGCCGCCGAACTCCTCGGCACGCAGTACATGGGCGAGGCGGTCGAGCATGCCGTTCACGAAAGCGGTCTCGCGGCCGTCGAAGAAGGCGTTGGCGAGGTCGACGTATTCCGAGATCACCACGCGGGCCGGCACTTCCAGCCGCTCGGAAAGCTCGAAGGTCGCCGCGCGCAGCAGCGCATGGAGCAGGATCTCCAGCCGCTCAATGGTCCAGTCCTCGTCGAGCACCGCGGCCAGCATGTCGTCGAGAGCGCCCTCTTCCTTCGCGACGCCTTCGACCAGCTCGGTGAGCAGATCGCGGTTCACCGCCGCGTGCTTCAGGCCCTCGACCTCTTCCTCGACACGGTGCTGCTGAAACTCGCGCAGCACCTCGGCGGCGGACTGCCCGGCGACGCTGCGCTGGTAGAGCGCCTGCACCGCCAGCAGGCGCGCGGCGCTGAGGCCGGAAGGCCGTTTCGACCTGCCTCCGGAAGATTTCGCTTTGGGTGTGTCACTCACGTGGGAATTTCCAGTTCACCGCACCGGTTCAGCGCGGAAAGAGATGAAAGCGGCGCTTCACATCGAGCATCGCCAGACAGGCTTCGGCCGCGTCGCCGCCCTTGTTCTTTTTGTCGACGGCGGCGCGCGCCCAGGCCTGCTCGTCGTTCTCGCAGGTGAGAATACCATAGCCCAGCGCCAGGGTGTGCTCGCAGGCAAGGTCCTGCAGCTTGCGCGCGGACTCGCTGCAGACGTAATCGTAGTGCGTGGTCTCGCCGCGGATGACGCAGCCCAGCGCCACATAGCCGTCGTAGCGCCGCCGCCCGGCGAAGAAGTCCATGGAGCGCACGGCCATGCGGATCACCGCCGGAATTTCGAAGACGCCGGGCACGGTGACGCGCTCGTGGGTCACGCCGCCGGCGTCGAGCGCGGCCGCGGCGCCCTGATAGAGGGCATCGGCGATGTCGGCGTAGAAGCGCGCCTCGATGACCAGGACGTGCGGGCGCACGTGGTTGAGATCGTCGCTCATGCTTTACCGAGCGCCTCGATGGCACGCTGGCCGACGACGCGCAGGCCGTAGCCCTCCAGGCCGACGATGGTGCGCTTGGTGTTGGACAGCAAGACCATGTCGCGCACCCCGAGGTCGAGCAGGATCTGCGCGCCGACGCCGTAGTCGCGCAGCTGGCCGCCGGCCTTGGGCTGGCCGTCCAGGCGCTGCTGCAGCGAGGCGGAGAGCGCATCGGCAGAGGGCTCGCGGATCAGCACCACGACTCCCCGCCCCTCCTCGCCGATCATGCGCATGGCCTGCTGCAGGTCGCCGGCCTTGCCGCTGGAGCTGTCGCCGAGAACGTCGTCCAGCACGTTGATCGCGTGCATGCGCACCATGACCGGCGCATCACCCTTGATGTCGCCCTTCCACAAGGCGACGTGCTCGGCGTAGTTCAGGGTGTTCACGTAGATCGCCATTCTGAACTCGCCGCCGTGACGGCTGGTGAAGCGGCTCTCGAGGCGGCGCTCGACGAAGTGGTCGTGGCGCCGGCGGTAGGAAATCAAGTCGGCGATGGTCGCGACCTTGAGGCCGTGGCGCTGGGCGAAGGCGATGAGGTCGTCGCGCCGCGCCATGGTGCCGTCGTCGTTCATGATCTCGCAGATTACGCCGGAAGGGTTGAGCCCGGCGAGCCGCGCGAGGTCGACCGCCGCTTCGGTGTGCCCGGTGCGCACCAGCACGCCGCCGTCGCGCGCCAGCAGCGGAAAGACGTGGCCCGGCGTGGTGATGTCGGCGGCGCCCTTGCTGGGGTCGATGGCGGTGGCGACGGTGCGCGCGCGATCCGGTGCGGAGATGCCGGTGGTGATGCCCTCGCGCGCCTCGATGGAAACGGTGAAGGCGGTCTGGTGGCGCGACTCGTTCTTGCTCGCCATCAGCGGCAGGCCGAGCTCCTCGATACGCTCGCGGGTCATGGCGAGGCAGATCAGGCCGCGGCCGTAGCGGGCCATGAAGTTGATCGCGTCGGGCGTCGCCATCTGCGCCGGGATCACGAGGTCGCCCTCGTTTTCGCGCGATTCGTCATCCACCAGGATGAACATGCGCCCGTTGCGCGCCTCCTCGATGACCTCCTCGATGGGGGAGACCATCTCGCCGAAGGTCAGACGCCAGGGTTCCTCGGATTTCGCCATATCGGATCTAGTTTCCATTGCTCGCCGCCAGCAGTCGCTGAACGTAGCGCGCGAGCATGTCGATTTCCAGGTTCACCCGGTCGCCGGGCCGGCGCGCGCCCAGGGTGGTCACCTCGGCGGTGTGCGGGATGATGTTGACCCCGAAAGTGGCGCCGTCGACCTCGTTCACCGTCAGGGAGACGCCGTCTAGCGCCACCGACCCCTTGGGGGCAACAAATTTCGCCAGTTCGGCCGGCGCCTCGAGGCTGAGCCGAAGGGAGCCCTGCTCGGCCTGCCGCCCGCGCACCATGGCGACGCCGTCGACGTGGCCGGAGACCATGTGGCCGCCCAGCTCGTCGCCCAGCTTCAAGGGCCGCTCGAAGTTCACCGGCGTGCCCGGCTGCCAGTCGCCCAGGGTGGTGCGCGCCAGGGTCTCGCCGGAGACGTCGGCGGCGAACCAGCCGGGCCCGCTGTCGACCAGGGTGAGGCAGGCCCCGGAGCAGGCGATCGAGGCGCCCTGCCCGATGGCGGCGGTGTCGTAGGCGGTCGCGAAGACGAAGCGGGCATCGTTCGAGCCGCCCGCCCGTTCCACCGCCTTTACGGCGCCGAGATCCGTGATGATGCCGGTGAACATGGCGCAACCTAGAAAGTCGCGGCTAGGAGTCCAAGCTGTAAATGTCGATGCGGTCGCGCCCGAGCTGGGCCATGGCGGCCTGCAGGAAGCGGGGTGCCTGGTCCAGGCGCTCGATCCCGAAGCCGGAGACGGCAGGCACCCCGTCGCCGCCGATCACCACCGGGGCCTGGAACCAGGCCAGGCGGTCGACCAGCCCGCCGCGCAGCAGGG
>DAIQBR010000402.1:3185-3631 GCA_036781105.1 Kiloniellaceae bacterium | reverse complement strand
GCTGTGGGCGGCGTGGAACTGTTTCAGATAGTGCGCCGGGCGGTAGAGGAAGATCGGGTCGGCGGCGGCCAGGGCCGGCAGGAAGAGGGCGTTGGGGGCCGGCCAGGAAAAGCGGATCTGCCTTGCGTCCAGGATCTCCACCTGCGGCGGCCGGCCGTCCACCAGCAGCGCCGGCGGCAGGCCGCGCGGCTCCAGCTCGCGGTTGTTGGCGATGTCGGCCCACCAGAAGCGGAAGTCCTCGGTGGTGAAGGGCTCACCGTCGGACCAGCGATGCCCGTCGCGCAGGGTGAAGGTGAAGACGCGGTCGCCCTCCACCTCGACGCTTTCCAGGATGTCGGGCCTCAGTTCCAGCTTCTCGTCCCAGACCACGAGACGGGCATAGCCGAACAGCACGAGGTCGCGCGGATCGCGCCCGCCGCGGGCGAACATGGTGAGGCGGCCGCCGT
>DAIQBR010000402.1:2949-3175 GCA_036781105.1 Kiloniellaceae bacterium | reverse complement strand
CCCCTCCTGCCAGTCCTCGCGCACCGGAACGTCGCGGCGCGGGCTCGCCGGCAGGCGCTCGGCCAGCGGCGGCAGCTTGCCGGCGGCAAGATCGTAGCGCAGGCCCGGCGGCTCCGGTACGCCCGCCGGTGTCGCGGCATCCTGTGCCGCGGTGGGGGCGGCCCAGAGGCAGAGCGTCAGCAACAGGGAAAGGGCGGGGAATCGCATGGGCTTCTTATAGCTTTTC
>DAIQBR010000402.1:0-2939 GCA_036781105.1 Kiloniellaceae bacterium | reverse complement strand
TGGCTTGCGGGACCAAATGAAGCTTCGGATGACGTTTTTGGGGGTGGCCTTGCGGGGCCCGGCTCCCGCCTTCATAGTTGGGGGCCTTCATAGTTGTCGCGCAAAGCTAACAAGAGGTTAGAGAATGTCCGGCGAGAGCCCGAAAATCCTGCGGAAAGGCCGCGCCAAGGCCGGGGCGGCGGCGCTGCAGGAGTTCGCGCTGCGCCCGGACCCGGCCGACCCCAAGCTGACCGAGCGGGTCGCCGGCCTGGACCAGGACGGCCGGGAAGTCGAAACCGCGGTGGTGGTGGAGCGGCCCCTGACGCTGTTCCTCAACGGGCAGGAGATCGTCACCATGATGACGATCGGCGACTATCCCGACTACCTCGCCGTCGGCTACCTGCTGAACCAGAACATGCTGCGCCCGGACGACGTCATCGAGAGCGTCGACTACGACGAGGAGCTCGAGGTCGTGGTGGTGCGCACCGAGCGCGAGACGAACTACGAGGAAAAGCTGAAGAAGAAGGTGCGCACCTCGGGCTGCGCCCAGGGCACGGTCTTCGGCGACCTCATGGAGAAGTTCGAGACGGTGAAGCTGCCGCCCGACGCGGTGCTGAAAACCTCGTGGCTGGCGACGCTGTCGAAGAAGATCAATGCGGTGCCCAGCCTCTACCTGGAGGCCGGCGCCATTCACGGCTGCGTGCTCTGCGAGGGCGACCGTCCGCTGCTCTACATGGAAGACGTCGGCCGCCACAACGCCGTCGACAAGATTGCCGGCTACATGCTGCTGCACGGCATCGGCCCGGAGGACAAGATCTTCTACACCACCGGGCGGCTGACCTCGGAGATGGTGATCAAGACGGTGCAGATGGGCATTCCCATCCTGGTGTCGCGCTCCGGCTTCACCGCCTGGGGCGTCGAACTGGCGAAGCAGGCCAATCTGACTCTGGTCGGCCGTGCCAAGGGCAAGCGCTTCGTCGCCCTGGCCGGCACCGAGCGCCTGGTCTACGACCACGATCCCGCCGCCCTGGAGGAAGAGGACCCGCGCCACCAGCGCAAGAGCGGCCGCGCCGATGACGCGGCATGACCTGACCTAGCCCATGACCGAAACGAACAACGTGGCCGGCGTGCTGCTGGCCGGCGGCCTGTCGCGCCGCATGGGCGGCGGCGACAAGTGCCTGCGCGACCTCGGCGGGCGGCCGATCCTCGCCCACATCATCGAACGCGCGGCGCCGCAGGTGGGCGCCCTGGTGCTCAACGCCAACGGCGATCCGGCACGTTTCGCCGACTTCGGCCTGCCGGTCGCCGCCGACGTGGTGGAGGGCTATGCCGGCCCGCTGGCCGGCGTGCTCACCGGGCTCGACTGGGCAGCGGAGAACGCGCCGGGCGCGGCCTGGCTCGCCAGCTTCGCCTGCGATGCGCCCTTCTTTCCCACCGACATGGTCGACCGCATGCTGGCCGCCGTCGAGGCCGCGGGTGCGGACATGGCCTGCGCCGTGACCCACGGCCGCACGCACCCCGTCTTCGGTCTCTGGCCGCTCGGCCTGCGCGACGACCTGCGCCGCGCCATGGTGGAGGAGGAGATTCGCAAGGTCGACCTCTGGACCGCGCGCTACAATCTGGTCGAGGTCGAGTTCCCCGATGCCCGGACCGCGGCCGGCCCGCTCGACCCCTTTTTCAACACCAACCGCCCCGAAGACCTGGAAGAGGCGGCGCGGTATCTGGGCTAGGCTGCCTCATTCGGCGTTGGCTGACTAAGTCGCTGCCTCGCCGCGGCAGCTACTCCAGCCTCGCTGCCTGCACGTGCATCCAGTCGAAGTTGCGGCTACGGCCGAGACTGACCCATCCTTCCTCCTCCCAGATCTGCCACCAGGGAATGCAGTCGGCCGCGGCCAGCGATGCGCGATCACGGCCCCAGCGCAGTTTGTTCTGGCTTGGGAACCAGTCAATGGCGATACCCCATGAATGCATCGAGGGTTTCGTGCCGCCGCGCATGGTGCGGCAGTTGTAAGATCCTCCGTAGCGGTGCAATCCGAGGCGTCGCAGTTCGGATTCACCGTAGACTTCGTGAATTCGTTCCAGAACGCTGCGCAGACTGTCGGCGACTCGTGAGTGGCAGCGTATCTTTCGCGTTTTCTTGGTGAGGTCCCAGTCGAGGGAAAGCGACCAGGGGCACTCGACGGTTACCAGATTGCCTTCATTGCAGGAGGGCCCGTAAAACTCGGTCAAGGCATCCGAAGCCTGTGCCGGCCAGCCGTGGGGATTGGCGGCCGACGGCGCCTGGTCCCGCCAGGCGGTCGGTTCACCACCGCTCGTCAGCATCTCTTCGAATTCAGTGACGGCATTGTCGGTTTGCGGACCCCACAGACCGTCGATCGGTCCGACGGCGCGGCCAGCGTCGCGGCAACCCAGTTGCAGACAGGCGATTGCCTTGCGCTTCATCGACCAGTCGGCCGGCGGCCCGCTGAGGTCCGCCATCCGCATCTCGATCATGGCAGAGATGCCGGCATCGGTCGCTTCGCCCCGGATGCCATCGATCCGGCCGTCGTAGTGGCCCTTATCGGCGAGGACCCGCTGCAGCAGCATAACCGTGCGCTTTTCCATCTCTCTCCCCTTTGCTCATTGGAAAAAACGGGGCGTGACAAGATCCATTCTACACGCCGGGTGGATGGCGGCGGGGGTGCGCATTGGTGTCGCCGCTGTCGAATCTGCGGGTAAGCCCGGCTTCCCGGCGCTAAGCAGGCCCGGCTTCAGTGCTTGCGGCCCAGGCTGCCGATCGCCCGGCGCAGGCCGTCGGCGATGCGTGCCGGGGTGTCCGCGCCATGGTCGAGGAAATCCGTAAGGTCGATCTCCGGACCGCGCGCTATGATCCGGTCGAGGTCGAGTTCCCCGACGCCCGGACCGCAGCCGGCCCGCTCGACCCCTTCTTCAACACCAACCGCCCCGAAGACCTGGAAGAG
>DAIQBR010000401.1:917-3644 GCA_036781105.1 Kiloniellaceae bacterium | reverse complement strand
CGGACCAGGGAGTCCAGTTCGGCGGGAGCGGCACCGCGCTCGCAGCCGACGCCGAGGCAGAGGGTGGCGGGGTGATAGACGAGCCTGTCGGCAGCGGGGGCGCCGATGGAATCGGTCACCTCTATGGTGAGTTCGCCGGCAGCGTCGAACGGCAGGCCGCTGTCGCTGAGCCAGGGCGCCGCGCCGTCTAGACGCAGGAACTTGCCGGCGAGCAGGGCCGCGGTGAAACCCTTGTAGTGCTCCGGATTGGCAAGGCGCCAGCCGGACGGCGGGGCGTCGAGGGCAACGGCGAAGCGGCGGTCGCCGGCGGTGGTCACCGCCGCTTCGATCCCCAGCGCGCCTGCAATCGTTTTCGCGAGATCGTTGGCGCCGCGATGGCCGCCGAGCAGCGGCACCACCGCGCCGCCGTCCTCGGCGACGGCGATCACCGGCGGCTCGCCCTGCTTGTCGGCGACGACCGGCGCCAGGGCGCGGATCAGCGTGCCCGCCGCGCAGAGACCTATGAGCGGCCGGCCGTCGAGAAAGGCGGCCTGCAACTGCGCCGTGAAGTCGTCGAAGAAGACATCGGCGCTGTCGACCCGCCCGCGCCTGGCGAAGACCAGGGCGCCGGGAATCGACTCTTTCAGGCGCGCGGCGAGGTCGGCGCCGCCGGGTGTCAGCACGATGAAGGCGGGCGCCAGGGTCAGCATGTCCAGGCCTCGCCGCGGCGGTGCAGCAGGATCATGGAGAAGTAGGGTGCGCTGTCTTCCTCCATGTCGACCAGAGGCAGGATGCGCTGTTCGCCCAGCGTGGCGCGCTCGACATAGCGGGCAAGGTCCAACAGGCCGAGGATCCGCAGCACTTTGCGCACCTTCTGCAGGTGACGGCCGACCTTGATGATCGCCACCGCTTCGGCGTCGCGCAGCAGCGTGGCCAGCTGCTGCGGCTCCAGCGTGGCCGGGATCACGGTCAGCACGTCGTTGCGCGCGGCCAGCGGCGCGCCGAGCACCGCCGCGCAGGCGGTCAGCGACGACACTCCGGGCACCACCTCGACCGGGAAGCGCTCGGCGACGCGGCCGAAGAGATACATGAAGGAGCCGTAGAAGAAGGGATCGCCCTCGCAGAGCGCCGCCACGTCGCGGCCGGCTTCCAGGTGAGCGCCGATCTCGGCCGCGGCGCGGTCGTAGATCTCCTGCGCGGGAAAGCGCGCGGCGACCATGGGCATGCGGATGGCGATCTCGGTCTGGCCGCCCGGCAAGTGGCCGGCGACGATGGCGCGGGCCAGGCTGTCGCCCTCCTCCGGCGCCGGATAGGCCAGCACCGGCGCGGCCTGCAGCAGGCGCAGCGCCTTCACGGTGATGAGGTCCGGATCGCCGGGGCCGATCCCGAGGCCGTAGAGCGTGCCGCTCATGACGTGCCCCCATAGGGTTTCGTTGCCGCGTACTGGGTGACCGGCATCATGGGCCGCCAGCCGCGGAAGGGGCCGACCGGCTCGGCCCGGGAGATGGCGATGCGGGTAAGCGCGCCGCCCTGGGCCTTCTGCCAGGCGAGCAGCGCCGTCTCGCCTTCCAGAGTCACGGCGTTGGCGACAAGGCGCCCGCCCGGTTTCAGCGCCGACCAGCAGGCCTCCAGCAGGCCGTCATTGGACGTACCGCCGCCTACGAAGACCGCGTCGGGCGCCTCCAGCCCGTCGAGCGCCGCCGGCGCCGCGCCGGCGACGATCTGCAGCAGCGGCGCGCCGAGCGCCTCGGCGTTCTCGGCGATCATGGCGCGGCGCTCGGCCTTGCGCTCGATGGCGAGGGCGCGGGCGCGCGGCGCGGCGCGCATCCACTCGACGGCCACCGAGCCGCAGCCGGCGCCGACGTCCCACAGCAGCTGGCCGGGCACCGGCATGAGGGCGGCGAGCGTGGCGGCACGCACCTCGCGCTTGGTCATCTGGCCGTCGTGGCGGAAGGCGTCGTCGGGCAGGCCCGGCGTGCGCGGCAGCAGTTGCGCCTCGGCCCCCGCCACGCAATCGACCGCCAGGGTGTTCAGGTCGGCGACGTCGTTGGCGTCCCAAGCCTGCGCGATGCCGTCGAGGCGGCGCTCCTTCGGGCCGTCGAGATGCTCCAGCACGGTGAGGCGGCTGCCGCCATAGCCGCGCGCAGTCAGCAGGCCGGCGACCGCCGCGGGCGTCGTGGCGTCCTCACTGAGGATGAGCAGTTTCGCGTCGGGCTGGATGTAGGGATGCAGCAGGGAAAGCGGACGGCCGTGCAGGGTGAGGCAGTCGGTTTCCGAGAGAGACCATCCGATCCGGGCGGCCGCCAGGGTGAAGGCAGACCGCCCGGGCAGGATGGCAATCTCGCTACGCGGGATTCGACGCAGCAACGAGATACCGACGCCGTACCACAACGGATCGCCGGTTGCTAGTACGCAGACGCGTTCGCCGCGAAGAGATTCAATTTTGTTCAGCAGCTCGGAAAGCGGCGACGGCCAGGCCAGACGCTCGCGACCGTCGTCGGGCAGCATGGCGAGATGACGTTCGCCGCCGATCAGAACCTCGGCGTCGTCAACCAGCGCGCGCGCCGGCGCGGTGAGTCCGGCGAGTCCGTCCTCGCCGATGCCAACGATGGAAAGCCAGGGCGAATGCCCAGTGGTCGCGCGCTCCAACATGACCATCAGAGTCCGGCGCGCGCCACGGCGTTCACCCCGGCAGCGGCCATGGCGCTGCCGCCGCGCCGGCCGCGCAGGGTGAGGAAAGGAATGCCG
>DAIQBR010000401.1:0-876 GCA_036781105.1 Kiloniellaceae bacterium | reverse complement strand
CGGGATCGGCTTCAATCAGGGCCTCCTTCGACTCCGCCGCACCAACGAAGCCGACGGGAAAGGCGAGGATGACGGCCGGGCGCGGCGCACCCTCGGCGAGCATTTCCAGCAGGCGGAACAGCGCCGTCGGTGCATTGCCGATGGCGACCACGGCGCCGTTCAGATCTTCGCCCCAGAGATCGAGGGCGGCGGCGGAGCGCGTCGTGCACTGCCGCTTGGCCAGCGCCGGCGTGCGCGGGTCATTCAGGGTGGAGACCACGCGGTTGCCGGCGGGCAGGCGCGCGCGGGTGACGCCGCCGGCCACCATCTCGCAGTCGGCCAGGACGACGGCACCGCTTTCCAGAGCCGCACGACCTGCGGCCGCCACATCCCCGGAAAAGGCGAGATCAGACGCGATCTCCGGCATGCCGCAGGCGTGCACCACACGCAGCGCGACCTCGGCGACGCCGGGCGGCAGCGCCGAGACGTCGGTTTCCCGGCGCAGGATCTCGAAGGAGCGCCGGGTGATCTCCTGCGGGTCGCGGAGGTAGTCGTGCAGAGTCGTGGTCACGCCGTCTTCTTCTTCATGCTGACGGGCCCCAGGGGGTGGTCGGCATGGGGATAGGGGTGGTGATGATGGCCGTGGTCATGGGAATGATCGTGGGAATGGCCGTGGTCATGGTCGTGGCCATGGGAATGGTCATGATCGTGGTGATGGTGCCTATGATCGTGGTGGTGACCCTTGTCCGCCGTGCCGGTGCCGATGCCCTCGACATGGTGGTGGTGACTTTCCTGGGCGAGGCCGACCTCGGCCTCGAAGCCGAGGACCTGCGCGCGATACTTGCAGAGCTTGCAGTTCATCAGGTTCTCGCCGTCGAGGATTTCCTGCACCCGCTC
>DAIQBR010000400.1:0-3655 GCA_036781105.1 Kiloniellaceae bacterium | reverse complement strand
GGCTGCGGCGCATCGTTCGCGTTCCCCCAAGTCCTTGTCAGACCACTTCGCCCAGCTTGTTGGTGTTGGCCTCGGCCAGGTGGACGGCCTCGGTCAGCAGCTGTGCGATTCTCAGGTTGTTCTCCATCACCGCCTTGGCCTCCGGGCGCGGATCGTCGCCGTAGTTGGCCATGCGCACCAGAATCTCGGCGCGGATATCGGAGAGAATGTCCTCGCTGCGCCGGCCCTCCGGATTGTCCTTCGAGACCAGGTATTTGAACGACATAGCGGCCACCCCTCGGGTGTCTGAATACGAAACGTCCCGCAGTATCGCGCGCGATTGCTTAACAATGGTTAACACTGCGCGCGGTTTCGCAACCTGTGATACAAGAATCGCAGGTGCGGTCGCCGGAGACGGGGAGGGACATGGCAGAAGCGGCGAAGAGCGAGCGGCAGGACGGCCTGCTGTGGCGCATCGCCCGCCTGCATCCGGCTTGGATGGCTGTGCCGGTCGGGCTGTTCTTCTGTATCTACACGCCTGCCTTCATTCTTTCGCAACACGAAACAGGGACAGAAGCACCCCTGTCTGTTGTGATCGCCTTGCCGTCGCTGGCGTTCATCTTCATTCACGCCTTTTTGGTCACTGTGCTTGTGGCCGGTCGGTTCTATGCGCGGCGGCGGCGGCGCCTCATGTTACCTGGCCTAGCGATTACCGTGTTAATTGTAGTCCCGTTCGTCCTGCTCCCGGCGGCGCTTCTCGCCGCAAGTCTGGGAGTTTTTCAGGGGCCGGGTCTTTGGCTGAAATCGATTGTGGTACCGACAGTCGGCGCATCTTTGGTTGCCGGATACTATTTGATGGTCAGGGCGAGCCTGGACCTGGTCGAAGCAGAGCGAGGTTTTGGCGGTGGCACCGGGCGAAAGATCGGGACATTCCTTCTTTTTGCGTTCTGGGTTTTCGGAGCTTTCTTCATTCAGTCCCGCGTGAGGCGGCTGGCATTCCGCTTCGCCTCCGGCAGGGGGAAGCGCCTGCCGATGGAGAAGCTTGAGCCTTTGGAGATGGAGTCGGGTGCATTCGCCCTGATTCTTACCGAGTCAGTCGAAAGGCTCGACTTTGACTCCTATGCAGACCTGCTGGTTGGCAGGCTTGACGGGCATGTGAAAAGGCGACGCGATTTGCCGCTTGGCCCTTGCTGGGACATCGAAATCGAGGGGTCAGACTTCCGGCTGCTCTTCGACCTGGCTTCGAAACGCGTCATCCTGGAGCCAGAAGGCGATTCCGCCGAACTGTTGCTCGACCGGCTGCGGACGTGGCTGGCGCCGATGGCTGCAGTCGATTGCAAGGTCGAATTTCCGCTGGAGAGATTGATGCTGGAACCGATGGCATCGGGACATCTCTGTCTGGAACTTACGGAGCTGCCCGGCTGGTGGGACTTCGAGCTTTATGCAGGCGAACTGCTGCGGCGGCTCGAGGGCCGGGTAACGGAGAAGGCCACCGTCGTCGATATGCATTTGTGGAACGTGGAAATCGAAACCGTGCCGCTTCGATTGGTCTACGAGGACTATCCCAACCGCATCTGCCTGGAATCCGACAGCGATCAAGGTGACACGCTGCTGCGGCAATTGCATCAGCGGCTGACGCCACCGGCCACCACGTGAGGCGAAGAGGGCCGCTCATCTGAGCGGCCCGTCGCATTCCCTGGCGCGGATCGGCTTCGCGATCTACTTGCCGCGCTGGATGGTGATCTTCTTGGCCTTCTTCTGGGCGGATTTCGATTTCGGCAGCTCGATGGTCATGATGCCGTCCTTGAAGGCGGCGCTGATCTTCGCTTCGTCGACCTCGGCCGGCAGGGTGAAGGAACGCCGGAAGGAGCCGAAGGACCGCTCGCGGCGGTGATAGTCCTTTTCCTTCACTTCCTTCTCTTCCTTCTTCTCGCCGGAGATGGTGAGCATGTTGTCGGCGAAGGTGACTTCCACGTCCTTCTCGCTCAAGCCGGGGAGCTCGGCGGTGACGTGATAGGCCTTCTCGTCCTCGGACGCGTCGACCTTCACTTCCAGGCCGGCGGTGAGGGCGCCGCCGTTCTCGCGCAGCAGCGAAGGCGTGCCGAAGCCGCTCCAGAAATTTTCGAAGACACGGTCGACCTCACGCTGCAGGTCGCCGAGCGGCGAGGGCGTGCCGCTCTTGCCGTGATGCCAGGGGGCCAAATCTCTGAGTGCCATTCCCAACCTCCTATCGTTGATAAGGACGTCATCGGGTGACGATTAACCAACCCTAGGCCGATGGAGGTAGTCACGCCTTGAGCCAGATCAAGCCTCTCGCCGCTGCCGGAACGGCGCATCCCGGCCGGATTGCGGCGTTTGAATTCATCTTCGGACTTGACCCCTGCGGTGCGACGCGGCCAACTTGTCGTCATGAGCCTCGGGCGCACCATGACCCTCAAGGACCTCACCGACGGCGGCAAGGCCGCCATGGCGGAGGCTTTGGCCGTGCTGGAATCCTCGCCCGACGCGACCCAGACCATCGGCCTTCTGGATGCCGCCTACGCCGCGCCACGCGGCCGCGTGATCGGCGTCACCGGCCCGCCGGGCGTCGGCAAGTCGACCCTGCTGGGCGCGCTCATCCCGCGCCTGCGTGAGGCCGGGCGAACGGTCGGCGTTATCGCCGTCGATCCCTCTTCGCGCCAGACCGGCGGTGCGCTGCTGGGCGACCGCCTGCGTCTCATGACCGATGCCGAAGACAGCGGTGTCTTCGTGCGTTCCATGGCGGCGCGGGACCGCCTCGGCGGCCTCGCCGAGCTCACGGTCGGCGGCATGCTGCTGATGCGTTCGGTCTACGACATCGTGCTGATCGAAACCGTCGGCGTCGGCCAGTCGGAAACCGACGTGCCCTGGGTCGCCGACACCGTGGTGTTCTGCGTCCAGCCGGGCTCCGGTGACTCGCTGCAGTTCATGAAGGCCGGCATCATGGAGATCCCCGATCTCGCGGTGGTCACCAAGGCCGACAGCGAGACCGCGCAGCGCACCCAGGCCGACCTGCGCGCCGCCATGAGCCACCAGCGCCGCCGCGACGGCTGGTCGGTGCCGATCCTGCCGGTCTCGGCCCAGAAGGGCACCGGCATCTCGCCGCTGCTCGCCGCCCTGGACCGCCACGCCGACTGGCTCGACGAGGCCGGCCGCATGGAAAGCCGCCGCCTCGCCAACGCCAAGCTGTGGTTCCGTGAGGCGCTGACCACGCGCTTCGGCCGCGAGGGCGTGAAGCGGGCGGAGATGCTGGGCTGCCGCATGAACCTGGACCGCGGCGACTCGCCCTACGAGCGCCTCGCCGACCTCGCCGCGGCGATCGTCGACTGAACTCTCTCTAGAACTTCGCCCAGCCCGGCTTCTTCGGGGTGACGGCCGCCTCGCCGATCATCAGCGGCGGACCACTGTTTTCCAGCGTGTCGAGGCGCAGCAGCGCCAGTCCCACACTCCCCTCGCCGTCGGTCGCCACCGCCGAGCGCAGCTCGCCGGTGGCCTTGCCGTCGCGGGTGATCTCGCTGCCGGGCGCCGGCGCCGGGCCGGCGATCTCGACCGGCAGCAGGCGCTTTTTGGTGAGGCCGCGGTATTTCATGCGGGCGGTCAGCTCCTGGCCCATGTAGCAGCCCTTGTCCCAGTCGATGCCGTGCAGTTCGTCGAAGCC
>DAIQBR010000399.1:0-3667 GCA_036781105.1 Kiloniellaceae bacterium | reverse complement strand
GAGGCTCGCCCCGACCACCTGGCGCTCGGCCATGAGTTTGTCGTAGCCGCCGCCCGGGCTGCTGGTGCAGGCCGCGAGGAGGAGGAGGCCGCAAGCCGCGAGCGGCGACAAGGGGAACCGCGCCATTGAGATCATTGCCGTCTTATTCTCTCCCCGATAAAGCCGTCGTCAAATGAAACGGGCCCCAAACGAAACGGCCCCCAAACGAAACAGGGGGCATTGAACCATGATCCCCAGGCCGCCGCCACGGCGTGGTCAGCCTGGCGATGAAAAACCCTAAAACGGCGTGTCGTCGAAGCCGGGGGGAACCCAACCGGCATACCACGCCTCCAGCGGCACCATGTAGGCTGCCTTGCCGTTGTCCTCGAACCAGCTGTCCACCGCATAGGCCCGCTTGCGCTGCAGCTCGACGATGACGGCGGTCTGGTGCGGCCAGCCGCCGCCGCCGATCACTGAGCCGCGCCCGGCCCAGCCGTCGATCCGGTGCCATTTCAGGTAGCCGGCCTGCGCCAGCAGCGTCAGGTAGACCGAGGTATTGGTGGTCTCGTCGATGCAGTCGAACTGGTCGTCGAAACCGGTCGCGCCGCCCGAGGTGACTCCGAAGGCATTGAGCGTGCCGCCGACATCGCCGGAGGTGCCGGTCTTGCGGCCCACCGCGGTTTCGAGAAGGCCAACGGCGGCGGCGATTCTGTCGCGCTCGGCCGCGGCACTGGCGGGCGGCGGGACGAAGAGATCGGCCACCGGCGCCCAGTCCTGCGCCGTCAGGGCGGCCTCGCTGCGCAGGCCGCAGCCGTGGCCGTGGCAGACCGTGAAGGCCTCGCGGCTGGCTCCGGCGACGCCGCGCTCGGCCATCATCTGATCGTACTTGCCGCCCGGGACCGTGCAGGCCCCCAGCCCGGCGGCGAGAAGCGGCGCCAGAACTGCGGTATGCAACACTGGATATCTGCCTGTCATTTTCGCCCTCGGTCCCCAAAAAAGGTGCCGCGCGGAAATGCAGGCCACAGTTAAGCACCCGCCAAAGCAGATCGCCAAATAACATAGGTGTTATAGGGGGGCGCTGCGGGCCGCCGCGCCGGACCCCCTGGCCACCGCCGGCTTGCGGCAGGCAGGGGCCGCCGCTTCGTGCTTTAATCACGCCCGACCAAAGATAACCCGCTGCACGACCACCAGGGAGACCGCCTTATGCGCTGGAGCAAGCGCCGTGAAGCCTTTCGCGCCCTCTTTGCCGGGGACCGCTGCGTCCATCCCGGCTCCGTCTTCGATCCGCTGTCGGCGCGCATCGCCGAGGAGCTGGGATTCGAGGCCGGCATGTTCGCCGGCTCCGTCGCCTCCCTCACGGTGCTGGGCGCGCCCGATGTCATCGTGCTGACCCTCAGCGAGTTCGCCGGGCAGGCCTACCGCATCAACCGCGCCGCCGAACTGCCCCTGATGGTCGACGCCGACCACGGCTACGGCAATGCCCTGAACGTGACCCGCACCGTCGAGGAGCTGGAGGCCGCCGGGGTCGCCGGGCTGTCGATCGAGGACACCCTGCTGCCGCAGCCCTTCGGCGCCCACGACAAGACGCAGCTGATCTCCCTGGAAGAAGGCGCCGGCAAGATGCGCGCCGCCCTGGCCGGCCGGCGCGATCCGGCGCTGATGGTGGTCGGGCGCACCTCGGCGGTGTCGGTGACCGGCGTCGACGACGCCTACCGCCGCATCGCCGCCTACGAGGCCGCCGGGGTCGATGCCCTCTTCCTCATCGGCGTGAAGACCAGGGCGCAGCTGGAAAGCCTGCGCGCGGCGGTGAAGCTGCCGCTCATCCTGGGCGGTGCCGGCCCGGAGATCACCGACCTCGACTACCTCTCCGGCATGGGCGTGCGCCTCTGCCTGCAGAGCCACGCCCCCTTCATGGCCGCCGTGCAGGCGGTCTACGACACCCTGAAGGCGCTGCGCGAGGGCACGGCGCCGAAGGACCTGAAAGGCGTCGCCCCGGGCGACCTGATGAAACGCCTCAGCCGAGACGGCGCGTACCAGGCGCGGATGCGCGACTGGCTGGGCGGGGAATAGCAGGGGGAGAGGAAGGGGTGGTGCCGCCTGGGTGACTTGAACACCCGACCCTCGCATTACGAATGCGATGCTCTACCAGCTGAGCTAAGGCGGCACAGCGGCCGGACCCGCCCCGGAAAACCAACCAGGGAACGGAAGGGGACCGGCAATCCCTGAACGCGGCGGACATTACGGCCAAGCCGCGCCCGACGCAAGACCCGCGGGCTACCGCCGCCGGCCCCTCCTAGCTAAGGCCTGCGCCTTAAGCCGGGGTTAACAGCCTTCAGAACGGCCCCACTCAGGAGGGCCGGGGCGGGACGTAACCTTCGACCGCCGCGGCCTCGGAGTCGTCATCGTCGTCGCGGTTCGAGGCCTTGCCCTTTGGCGCCGGCTTGGCCGCCTCGGCCGCGGGCCCGGACCCGGCGGGCTTCACCCGGTCCGGCGGGCCGGGCGGCGGCGCGACCGCCGGCAGGGCCGGCGGCACCGGCGTGGCGCTGCTTTCCACCACGGGCGCGGGCGGCGCCTTGGCGGCGCTGGCCGTGATCTGGGGCATCTCGCCGGCGGCGACCCCCGGCGGCAGCGCACCGACCCGGCGCGGCAGGCGCCAGTCGAGACTGTCGAAGCTCTCGCAGGCGCCGCAGTTGGCGCTCCAGCGGGTGGCGTCTGGCACACCCAGGCGGGATCCGGCGGCGCCACGGCGGCGCGCTCCAGCCAGCGCCGCGCGGCGGCCGAGTCCTTGCGCTCGGCCTCCTCGAGGCGCGCCATGAGGCGGCAGACCTGGGCGCGCGGCGGATCCTCGCCGTCCAGGGTGACGAGCTGGCTCAGGTGGCGGCGCACCTCGCCCCACAGCTCCGCCTCCAGGTTGGCTTCGGCGACGGCGAGCAGGCTCTCGCGGTGGCCCGGATTGAGCGCCGCCAGCTTGGTGAAGCGCTTGACCTGCTCCAGCGGCTTGGCTTCCGGCGCGGCCCGCCGGTAGAGCGCCGCCAGTTCGGCGCTGGGGGTGCGGGGCCAGGAGCGCTCGACCACCTTGGCGGCCTCGCGGTAGGCCTTGCGCTCGACGGCGAGGCGGGCGTGCAGCAGGGCGGCGGCGAGGAAGTCCGGCGCGCTGCGGTCGGCCAGGCGCGCCTGGCTGAAGGCGTCTTCCTTGCGGCCCTCGGCGAGCATCCGCTCGGCCCGGGCCAGGGTGATGACGGCGCCCTTGTGGTCGCCCTCGGCCTTGTCGATGGCCTTGATCTTCACCGCCTGCTTCAGGGCCTGGGCGGCACCTTCCAGATCGCCGCTGCGCTGGCTCAGCTCGAAGAGGTTGGTCACCACCCAGTGCGTCGTGGGCCGCATGGCATGGGCCTGCTTCACATAGCCGAGGGCGCGCGGATGGTCGCCCTCGCGCAGCGCCTGCATGAGCAGGCCGCGCAGGCCGAGGAAGCGGGTCTCCGGCTTTTCCAGCATGGCGTTGAAGTACTTCTCCGCCGCCTTCTCGTCGCCGTTCAGCTGCGCCGCCTGGGCCGACAGCAGCAGCGTGATCGGCGGGTCCTCCAGCAGGTCGTCGGCGCGCCGCGACCAGCGCGAGGCTTCCTGGGCCTCGCCCGCGGCGACGGCGACCATGCCCTGGCTCAGCGCCTTGTAGCCGCGCCGGCGCTTG
>DAIQBR010000398.1:0-3670 GCA_036781105.1 Kiloniellaceae bacterium | reverse complement strand
TGGCGGGCACCCCGCCGGCGACCTGGGCGACTCCGCCGGCATCGCGCGCGGCCTGCCTGATGAGCTCGGGAAAGCGCTCGAAGGGCTGGTGCGCCGAGAGCATGTCGTTGTAGGCGGTGACGATACCGAGGTTGGGCACCACGTCGCCCTTCAGTGCCTTCTTGTCGGAAACCCCGCAGGCGGCAAAGCCGTGCGCCAGGTTGCCGCAGGAAAGCGTCGCGCGCCGCGGCCCTTCCTCGGCGGCGCGCCGTATGCGGTCGAGATAGGCGGCGCGGCTGTCGTGGCTGCGCTGGCGCAGCCGTTCGGTCACCTCGCCGACGCGGTCGTGCAGAGTCATCGCATGTCTCCTTACTTTCCGCCGGTTTGCCGTAACTGTCTTACGGACACCAGAATACTTCGGGCGGCCGGGCGCAACCCCGCAACACGGCGCGCAGCGGCAGGGCCTCCACCGGCCCCGGCTGCAGCGCCTGCGCCAGCACCGCCGCCTTGTCCTGCCCCTCGATGTGAAGATAGACCGTACCGGCCGCGGCGATCAGGGGCAAAGTCAGGGTGATGCGCGGCTCGCCGGCGCCGGGCGCGCGCATCGGCAGCACCGGCAGGCGGCCTTCCGGGTCGAGCGCCTCGGCGAGGCGGTCGCCTTCCGGGAAAAACGACGCGGTGTGCCCGTCGAGTCCCATGCCCAGCACCACGACGTCGAGCGGCTGCGGCAGGGTGGCGATGCGGGTCGCCACCTCGGCGACGCCCTCCTCCGGCGTTTCGGCGGCGCTCACCAGGCTGACCAGGCGTGCCGCTGCGGCGCGGCCCTGCAGCAGGCCGTCGCGCAGCAGCGCCTCGTTGGAGCGCTCGCTTTCCAGCGGCACCCAGCGCTCATCCACCAGGGTCACCACCACCTCCGACCACGGCAGGCGCTGCTGCGCCAGCGCGGCGAAGAACCGCGCCGGCGTGCGCCCGCCGGAAACCGCCAGCGAGGCCGCACCGCGCGCGGCGATGCCCTGGCGCAGCTTCTCGGCCACCGCCGCGGCCAGCGCCCCGGCCAGGGCCGCGCCGTCGGCGAAGTCGTGGCGCTCGATCACCTTCCGCGACGCCTCATCAATCAATGTCTTCGTACCAGGTGCGCCCGTCACGCTCGATCAGCGCCACCGAGGCGCTCGGCCCCCAGGTGCCCGAGGTATAGGCCTTGGGCGCTTCGCCCTTGGCCTGCCAGGCGGCGAGGATGGGATCGACCCAGTTCCACGCCGCGTCGACCTCGTCGCGCCGCATGAAGAGGGTCGGGTTGCCGCGCACCACGTCCATCAGCAGGCGCTCGTAGGCGTCGGGGTTGCGCCCGCCGAAGGCCTGCGCGAAGGACATGTCCAGGGGTACGTGCTTCAACCGCATGCCGCCCGGGCCCGGGTCCTTGATCATGATCCACAGCTTCACGCCTTCATCAGGCTGCAGGCGGATCACCAGGCGGTTGGCGACGACACGGCCGGCGTCGGGCCCGAAGATGGAATGCGGGATCGGCTCGAAGGCGACGACGATCTCCGAGACCCGGCTGGCCAGGCGCTTGCCGGTGCGCAGGTAGAAAGGCACGCCGGCCCAGCGCCAGTTGGCGATCTCCGCCTTGATGGAGACGAAGGTCTCGGTGACCGTGCCGTTGCCGACCTCCTCGGCATAGGCGCTGACCGCGCCGCCGGCCGAGGCGCCGGCGCCGTACTGGCCGCGCACGGTGACGCGGTCGACGTTCGATTCGTCGATCGGCACCAGCGCCTTCAGCACCTTCAGCTTCTCGTCGCGCACCGAGTCCGCGTTCATCGACATCGGCGGCTCCATGGCGACGAGACAGAGCAGCTGCAGCAAATGGTTCTGCACCATGTCGCGCAGCGCGCCGGCGGTGTCGTAGTAGGCCGCCCTGCCCTCGGCGCCGATGTCCTCGGCCACGGTGATCTGCACGTGGTCGATGTGCGCGGAGTTCCACAGCGGCTCGAAGAGCGCGTTGGCGAAGCGCAGCGCCATCAGGTTCTGCACCGTCTCCTTACCGAGGTAATGGTCGATGCGGTAGATCTGGCGCTCGGCGAAGGCCGCGCCGACGGCGGCGTTGCACTCCTGCGCCGTCTTGAAGTCGCGGCCGATCGGCTTCTCGATGACCACGCGGGACTCGTGGCTGACCAGGCCGTGGCGCTGGATGCCCTGGCAGATCGGGCCGAAGAGCTCCGGGTTGACCGCCAGGTAGAACACCCGGATGAAGGCGTCGGCCTTGCCGAGGCGGGTCTTGAGGTCGTCCCAGCCGTCCTCGCCGGCGCCGTCGACCGCCACGTAGCTGAGGCGCTGGACGAAATGCTCGATGCCCGGCCCGTCGCGTTCTTCCGCCGGGACATACTTTTCGATCGCCTCGCGCGCCGCCTGCTTGAAGGCGTCGTCGGTCATCTGGCGGCGCGACACCGCGATGATGCGGCTCGGCCCGACGATCTGCCCCGCGCGGTCGCGCAGGAACAGCGCCGGCAGCAGCTTGCGGTACGACAGGTCGCCGGTGCCGCCGAAGACCACCAGCTCGAAGGGATCGACGGGAATTGTCTGTGCTGTCACCTGCAGAAACCCGTGTAAGTGATTATCCATAAAGTCTTTATGCCGAAGCGCTCGAAGCGCCGAAGTGTGTCTGCTGCGGCCGCCGCGTCACAACCCCTTTGGCCCCGCCCCTTGCCCGGGACAATAAATCAATCTTGTTGACTTACTGTCACTTGTACACGAAAGCGCCCCGCTTTGCCAACCGCCTTTTTTTGCATCGCACAAGAAGGGGGCCGCCGCAAGTTGATGCGGGGCGTCCGCGAGACCATGTCAGTTCTCAAGGACCGCAACCGCCAGCAGCAGGGAGCACGACCGCCATGGGATCCGACAACCTGACGCCGACCAGGGCCGCCCCGGCCCTCGCCTCTGTGGCCCTCGCCTCTGTGGCCCTCGCCTCTCTGGCGGCCGCCTTCGTCTTCGGCAGCGGGGCTCCGGCCGCGGCCCAGGGCGAACCGCAGATCTCCGACCAGCACAGCTTCCGCGTGACGACCCTGGCGCAGGACCTCGACCATCCCTGGGGCATGGCCTTCCTGCCGGATGGCGGCCTGCTGATCACCGAACGCGCCGGGCACCTCAGTCTCTTCAAGGATGGCAGCCTGCAGCGGATTTCCGGCCTGCCGGAGAACATCGCCGTGCGCGGCCAGGGCGGCCTGCTCGACGTCGCCCTGCACCCCGGCTTCGCCGACAACGGCTGGATCTACCTCTCCTACGCCGGCGCGGCCGGCAGCGAGGCCGGCACCGAGGTAGTCCGCGCCCGCTTCGACGGCACGGCGCTGAACGACGTTTTGGTGATCTTCAGCGCGCATCCCAAGACGCCGGGCGCCGCCCACTACGGCGGCCGGCTGGTGTTCGACCGCGACGGCCGGCTCTACATCTCGCTGGGCGACCGCCGCAACTACATGGAGGAAGCGCAGAAGCTGACCTCGCACCTCGGCGGCGTCATCCGTCTCAACGACGACGGCACCGTCCCCGCGGACAATCCCTTCACCGGCCGCGACGACGCCCGCTCCGAGATCTTCACTTACGGCCACCGCAACGTGCAGGGCATGACCCTGAACCCGGCGACCGGCGCCGTCTGGGCCCACGAGCACGGCCCGCGCGGCGGCGACGAGGGGAACATCCTGAA
>DAIQBR010000397.1:0-3684 GCA_036781105.1 Kiloniellaceae bacterium | reverse complement strand
GAAGTAGGTCTCGGCAATGGCGTCGGGGTCGAGCAGCGCATCGCTGCCGTCGTCCGGTCGGCTGTCGGAGCGGATGCCGCCGTCGATGACGAAGTGGGCGATGTGGAGGCCCTGGGGCTGGAACTCGCGGGCCAGCGACTGGGCGAGGCCGCGCAGGCCGAACTTGCCCATGGCGAAGGGCGCCGAGCGCGCATAGCCCTTCACGCTGGCCGAGGCGCCGGTCAGCAGGAGGGTGCCGCTGCCGCGCGCGGCCATGCCCGGCACCACCGCGTTGCACACCAGGTAGCCGCCATAGCAGGTGACCAGCAGGGCCTGCTTCACCGCGTCGGGATCGAGTTCGGTGAAGGGCCCGCGCTGGCGTGCCGAGGGGTTGAACATGACCACGTCGGGCAGGCCGAGGTCGGCCGTCACCTGCGCCACCATGGCGTCGACCGAGGCCCGCTCGGCGACGTCGCAGGCGTAGGTCCCGGCGCCGAGTTCCCCGGCCAGGCCGGCGAGCTTGTCGGTGTTGCGCGCGGCCAGCGCGATGCGCGCGCCGTCGGCGGCGAAGCGGCGCGCCACCGCGGCGCTGAGCCCCGCGCCGGCGCCGACGATCAGAACGGTTTCGGCCATGGTGAGGATCCTTTCCGGCGGCTAGCTTTTCGGCCGGATGCGCTGCAGCAGGTCCCACACCGGGATCGCGGCGAGGCCGCCGACGAGGCCGGCGAGGTAGCTGGGCAGGGCGAAGCCGAACACGGCGTCCCACAGCAGGGCGGCGACGTAGCTGGCGGCCAGCATCACCAGGATGGTGATCACGAGACGCTGCCAGAGCGGCAGGTGTTGCTGGGCCATGGGGGTGCTCCTTGTTGGCGTCTCCGCGCGGGGGCGGCGGCGGGAAATCCTATCGTGCCCCGGCCCGCGCGGCCAGGGACCAGCGCAGGCGGCTTGCGGGTCGCGGCGCGGGCTGCTTCAGTCGTCGCCCCGTTCACTGCCGATTTGCGTGAAATGACCGCCGCCGCATCGCGCCTGCCCAGCTGCTATCTGCCGCATGGCGGCGGGCCCTGCTTTTTCATGGACTGGGACCCGCCCGACACCTGGACCCGCATGGGCGACTTCCTGCGCGGCCTTGCCGGGGAACTGCCGGCGCGGCCCACGGCCCTGCTGGTGGTCTCGGCACACTGGCTGGAGCCGGCCTTCACCGTCGGCAGTGCCGCCGAGCCGGCGCTGATCTATGACTACGGCGGCTTTCCGCCGCACACCTACCACCTGACCTGGCCGGCCCCGGGCGCCCCGGCGCTGGCCGGCCGCGTGGCGGCGCTGCTGCAGGCGGCGGGCCTGGCCGCCCGCGAGGATCCGCAGCGCGGGCTTGATCACGGCATCTTCGTGCCGCTGAAACTGGCCTTTCCGGAGGCGGAGATCCCCGTCGTGCCGCTGTCGCTGCGCCGCGACCTCGAGCCCGCCGCCCACCTCGCCGCCGGGCGCGCGCTGGCGCCGCTGCGCGACGAAGGCGTGCTGATCCTCGGCTCCGGCATGAGCTTCCACAACATGCGCGGCTACGGCGACCCGCGCTTCGGGCCGGTCTCCGATGCCTTTGACGCCTGGCTGACCGGCGCGGTGGAGGACCCCGACCCGGCCGCACGCGATGCCGCCCTGGCCGCCTGGGCCGCGGCGCCGGGCGGGCTGCAATCGCACCCCCGCGGGCAGGAGGAACACCTGCTGCCGCTCATGGTGGCGGCCGGTGCCGCTGCCCAAGGCCGCCGCATCTTCAGCGACCGGGTGATGGAAACCACGATCTCGGCCTTCCGCTTCGACTGAGGCGTAGCCCGGCGCAGGGCTGGCCTGCGCTGAGCGCTGCTGCGCCGGTCGCCGCAACTGTGCTATCGAAGCGGCCGTTCACAGGGCGTACGCCAGTCAAGGAGCATCCAACGTGGCCGAAACGATCTGCATTTCCCCCGTCGACAACAGCGAGTACGCGCGCCGCCCCGTCGTCGCCGACGACCGGCTGGAGGCCGTCTTCGCCCGCGCCCGCGTGGCGCAGCGCGATTGGGCGCGCCTGTCGATCGCCGAGCGCGCGCGCTGCTGCAACGCGCTGACCGACGCCATGCTGGCCATGAAGGACGACATCGTGCCGGAGCTGGCCTGGCAGATGGGCCGCCCGGTGGGCAGCGGCGCCGGCGAGCTGCGCGGCTTCGAGGAGCGCGCGCGCGGTATGATCGAGATCGCCGAGGCGGCGCTGGCCCCGGTGGTGCCGGCCGAGAAGAGCGGCTTCAAGCGCTACATCCGCCGCGAGCCGCTGGGCGTGGTGCTGACCATCGCGCCGTGGAACTTTCCCTACCTGACGGCGGTGAACTCCATCGTGCCGGCACTGATGGCGGGCAACGCGGTGGTGCTGAAGCACGCCGCCCAGACCCTGCTGGTCGGCGAGCGCTTTCAGGCCGCCTGCGACAAGGCCGGCCTGCCGGAAGGCCTCTTCACCAACCTCTGCATGAGCCACGGCCAGGTGAGCCGGGCGATCGCCGCGCGCTGGGCCGACCAGGTGAACTTCACCGGCTCGGTCGAGGCGGGCAGGACCATCGAGCAGGCCGCCGCCGGGCAGTTCATCGGCGTCGGATTGGAGCTGGGCGGCAAGGACCCGGCCTACGTGCGCGCCGACGCCGACCTGGATTTCGCGGTGGAGAACACCGTCGACGGCGCCTTCTTCAATTCCGGCCAGTCGTGCTGCGGCATCGAGCGCATCTACGTGCACGAGAGCCTCTACAAGCCCTTCGTCGAGAAGTTCGTGGCGACGGTCGGCAACTACGTGCTGGGCGATCCGCTGGACCCCAAGACCACGCTGGGGCCGATGGTGAAGACCGCTGCCGCCGACTTCGTGCGCGCGCAGATCGCCGCCGCGGTGCAGGCCGGCGCCACCGCCCACCTGAACCCCAAGGACTTCGCCGCCGACCAGCCCGGCACGCCCTACCTGGCGCCGCAGGTGCTGACCGGGGTCACCCACGACATGTCGGTGATGCGCGACGAGAGCTTCGGCCCGGTGGTCGGCATCATGAGCGTGAAGCACGACGCCGAGGCGGTGCAGCTGATGAACGACTCGCCCTTCGGCCTGACGGCCTCGATCTGGACCGCGGACCTGAAGGCCGCGGAAACCCACGGTGTTCATGAACCGCGCCGACTACCTGGACCCCATGCTGGCCTGGACCGGCGTGAAGGACACCGGGCGCGGCGCCACGCTCTCCCAGGTCGGCTACGAGATGCTGACCCGGCCGAAATCGTTCCACCTGCGGTACGAAATCTGAGGGCAGGGCCGCTCACTCTTCGAGGACGGCGCGCGGATCGAAGGGCAGGTCGCCCAGGTCGCGCTGGGTCATGCCCCGCAGGGCGGGATGCGACAGCGGATCGCGGCGCCAGGAGGCGTCCTGCGGAAGTGCCGCCGACCGCGCGCCGGACCACCAAAACGGCCGCCGAAAGGCGGCGGCAAGGTGCTGCCAAGGGGTGCGCGGTGTGTCGAGCGGCCGGAACATAGCTACAAATTTTAGATAACCACACCTCAAAAACACTGCGGTTTTCCGGCAGCTTGATATAGATTTTCTATATGAAAGATCTGGCCCGGCTGCAGATGAACGGCTTGCGGGCGGTGGAAGCGGCCGGCCGCCTGGGCAGCCTGACCGCCGCCGCCGAGCTCCTCGGCGTGTCGCTGGGCGCCGTCAG
>DAIQBR010000396.1:3083-3686 GCA_036781105.1 Kiloniellaceae bacterium | reverse complement strand
TCGAGCGCAACGGCGAGCGTTACGCCTTCCTGCGCTGGAGCCAGAGCGCCTTCGACAACTTCCGCGTCGTTCCGCCGGGCACCGGCATCTGCCACCAGGTGAACCTGGAATACCTCTCGCAGGTGGTCTGGACCAAGGACGAGGGCGGCAAGACCGTCGCCTATCCCGACACCCTGGTCGGCACCGACAGTCACACCACCATGGTCAACGGCCTCTCGGTGCTGGGCTGGGGCGTCGGCGGCATCGAGGCCGAGGCGGCGATGCTGGGCCAGCCGGTCTCCATGGTCATCCCCGAGGTGATCGGCTTCAAGCTGACCGGCCGCATGAAAGAAGGCACCACGGCGACCGACCTGGTGCTCACCGTGGTGCAGATGCTGCGCGCCAAGGGCGTGGTCGGCAAGTTCGTCGAGTTCTACGGCGACGGCCTGGACCATCTGACCCTGGCCGATCAGGCGACCATCGGCAACATGGCGCCGGAATACGGCGCCACCTGCGGCATCTTCCCGATCGACGAGGAGACCATCCGCTACCTGACCTTCACCAGCCGCGACCCGGAGCGGGTGGCGCTGGTCGAGGCCTATGCCAAGGCCCAGGGCATGTGGC
>DAIQBR010000396.1:2296-3031 GCA_036781105.1 Kiloniellaceae bacterium | reverse complement strand
GACCTCGCCAGCGTCGAGCCGAGCCTCGCCGGCCCCAAGCGCCCGCAGGACCGCGTAGCGCTGTCGGGCATCGCCGCCTCGGCGGAAAAGGCCCTGGCCGACATGGGCAGCGGCAGCTCGCAGCCGCTGGAAGGCAGCGATGACACCCTGGATCCCGCCGACGTGGTGATCGCGGCCATCACCTCCTGCACCAACACCTCCAATCCCGCGGTGCTGGTCGCCGCCGGGCTGCTGGCCAAGAAAGCACATGAGAAGGGCCTCCAGACCAAGCCCTGGGTGAAGACCTCCCTGGCGCCGGGCAGCCAGGTGGTGACCGACTACCTGGAGGCCGCCGGCCTGCAGGAGCACCTCGATGCGCTCGGCTTCGAGCTGGTCGGCTACGGCTGCACCACCTGCATCGGCAACTCCGGCCCGCTCAACCCGCCGATCCAGAAGGCCATCGACGAGGGCAATCTCTCGGTTGCCGCGGTGATCTCCGGCAACCGTAACTTCGAAGGCCGCGTCCACCCGCTGGTAAAGCTGAACTACCTGGCCTCGCCGCCGCTGGTGGTCGCCTACGCCCTGGCCGGCTCGCTGAAGGTCGACCTTTACAAAGACCCCATCGGCACCGGCAAGGACGGCAAGCCGGTCTACCTGAAGGACATCTGGCCGTCCAACAAGGAGATCGAGCAGGTCATCGGCGATTCGCTGACCCCGGCCATGTTCAAGGCGCGCTATTCCAACGTATTCGAGGGC
>DAIQBR010000396.1:2013-2231 GCA_036781105.1 Kiloniellaceae bacterium | reverse complement strand
CAGTACCCGCCCTTCTTCGAGGAGATGAAGGCGGAGCCGGAGGCCATCGGCGACGTCATCGGTGCCCGTCCGCTGGCCATGCTGGGCGATTCCATCACCACCGACCACATCTCGCCGGCCGGCTCCATCAAGAAGGAAAGTCCGGCGGGCGACTACCTGCTGGAACACCAGGTGCGGCCGCTGGACTTCAACTCCTACGGCTCCCGGCGCGGCACCCA
>DAIQBR010000396.1:0-1972 GCA_036781105.1 Kiloniellaceae bacterium | reverse complement strand
CCGCATCAAGAACGAGGTGGTGCCGGGCGTCGAGGGCGGCTTCAGCAAGCACCTGCCCGACGGCAAGGTCATGCCGATGTACGACGTCGCCATGAAGTACGCCGAAGAGGGCGTGCCGCTGGTGGTGATCGGCGGCAAGGAATACGGCTCCGGCTCGTCGCGCGACTGGGCCGCCAAGGGCACCCGCCTGCTGGGCATCAAGGCCGTCATCGTCGAGAGCTTCGAGCGCATCCACCGCTCCAACCTGGTCGGCATGGGCGTGCTGCCGCTGCAGTTCATGGAAGGCACCAGCCGCCACAGCCTGAAGCTGACCGGCGAGGAGACCTTCGACATCACCGGCGTGGCCGGCGGCCTGGAGCCGCGCATGCAGCTGACCCTGACCATCCACCGCCCGGACGGGTCGTCGGAGCAGGTGCCGGTACTCTGCCGCATCGATACCGCCGACGAGGTGGAGTACTACAAGAACGGCGGCATCCTGCACTACGTGCTGCGCAGCCTGATGAAGGCGGCCTGACCGCCTTTACCGGCGAACATCGAAACGAAAAGGCCCCTGCTGTCAGCAGGGGCCTTTTTTTGAAGCGGTTGTCGAGAACCGGATCTCTGTCTGTTTGAATCTGCGGATAGCCCAGTCGCCATAGAAAAGGTATGGAAGAGTCATGGAGCTTTCTCTGCACCACCTCGCCGGCACTTTCTCGAATGCGGCCTTCGCTTATATGATCCTGGCCACTCAACTCAGCATGGGCTTTCCACCGTTCTATAAAAGCTTGCGTCTCCTGCTGTCGGGGGAGGTGGGTTCCGGCGGAGAGAGGCTAGTAAGGCGGCTCATCCCCTTCCTGGCAGGGATCATGGTTATGGTCCTCGTCTGGGTCGCCACCGGAATCGCTTTGTTCTACCTGGCTGCAGGGGTGATCGCCGCCGCCGCCGGGCTTTGGTTGCGGCGGGATCTCTTCAAGATGACCGGCGGAACGCTGGCTTGGATGGTCCACCCCTGGACTCTGCGCTGGCCGATGCTGGTCTTCGACCTCTGGACGCTAGGAATTGCCGGGCTGTTCGGCCTGATGATGCTTTAGCAGATGCTGACCTCTCGCTAAATCGCCACTGTGAGAAAAGCCCCCTGCCCCGCCGGCAGGGGCCCCATTTACATGGTGGCACCGAATTTTGCCCACGCCTGTTCCGCAAAAACCCGCTGCTGGAACCAGAGGATCGAGGGGTAGGCCGAGAGCCAGATCCAGAAGAAGCGGTTGAGGCCGAAGAGTACCGCGTTGGCGAGGTGGAACAGGGCGGCGAGCGCGAGACCCGCGGCCAGCGCCGCCGGATGCAGCAGAGCCGCGGGAAATGCGAGCTCGAGAATCATCACCGCCCAGGAGGCCGCGAAGAGCAGGCGCGGACGGTCGGCGAGGCCACGCAGGTTCTCCGCCACCGGATAGGCGGAGAACTGGAAGACGTCGCGCAGCGCGCGGCCGCTGTGCCAGTCCGGATTGACGACCTTCACCCAGCCGGAGATGACATAGGACAGCGTCAGTTGCAGGGCCAGATAGCCGAAGGCGATCTCCCGCCAGGCCTGGTTCGGCGCGGCATGGGTGAAGCAGAGACAAAAGAGAATCAGCAGGCCCATGCGGTCGCTGCCGCCGTTATAGGGCCCCTGGAAGCGGTGCAGGATTGCCACGGCAAGGATCGCGAGCCCCGCCGTGACCCAGAGGCTTTGCACGCCGAACAGCAGCAACAGCGAGAGGACGATGCGCAGCGCGAAGAGGAGACGCGTGTCCTTCGGCCCGCAGAGATGCTCGAGGCTTTGCTGCAGGAAAGCGAGCGCGAGGCCGATTTCGGTCAGGCGCTGGGCGACCTCGAAGCTCATGCCGGGGGGATGGCCTGGGGCGCCGAAACATAGCCGACTTCCTTCTGCAGGACGTCGCCCACGCGGCTGATGAGGACCAGCCGGAACCGGAAAGACCGCCGATCGCGCTCAGGGTCG
>DAIQBR010000395.1:1365-3687 GCA_036781105.1 Kiloniellaceae bacterium | reverse complement strand
ATGAAGCTGCAGCACGGCGGCTACGACACCCACGCCCGGCAGAAGGACCGCCACGGCGCACTGCTGGCCGAGCTGGCCGACGGCCTGGCCGCCTTCCGCCAAGCCATGATCCAGGCTGGCTGCTGGCGGCGCTGCCTGGTGATGACCTATGGCGAGTTCGGCCGCCGCGTGGCCGAGAACGCCAGCGGCGGCACCGACCACGGCAGCGCGGCGCCGCATGTCCTGCTCGGCGGCCGCCTGCGCGGCGGGCTCTACGGCGCCCAGCCCCGCCTCGACGACCTGGAAGGCGGCGACCTGCGGCCGACCCTGGATTTCCGCCGGCTCTATGCGACAGTCGCGGGCGACTGGCTCGGCCTGCCACCGGCCCCGGCGGCCCTGGGGCGCCATGCCCGCCTGCCCCTCATCGCCTGAGTGAAGTTCTGGCCTCGGCCGCCCCCGTCTGGTAGGAAACCGCCGCACCACAGCCGCGAAAGCCAGGATCTATGACCGCACCGCATTTCGTCTCCTCGCCCAAGGGCATCGCCGCCGGCATCGTCGCCATGGTCGGCATCGTGGCGCTGTCCAACTACGCGGTGCAGTTCCCGATCAACGACTGGCTGACCTGGGGCGCGCTGACCTATCCGGTTGCCTTCCTGGTCACCGACCTGACCAACCGCACGCTCGGCCCCAAGGCCGCCCGCATGGTCATCTGCGTCGGCTTCGCGCTCGCCGTGGTGCTGTCGATCTGGCTGGCGACGCCGCGCATCGCCATCGCCTCGGGCAGCGCCTTCCTGGTCGCCCAGCTGCTCGACGTCGCCGTCTTCAACCGCCTGCGCGGCGGCGTCTGGTGGCGCGCGCCGCTGGTCTCCTCGACGCTGGGCTCGATCGTCGACACGGCGCTGTTCTTTTCCATCGCCTTCGCCGCCACCGGCCTGCCCTGGGTCACCTGGGCGCTGGGCGACTTCGCGGCCAAGATGGTGATGGCCGGCATCATGCTGCTGCCGTTCCGCCTCTTGATGCCCGCGCTGCGGCCGCAGGTCGCCGAGCGCGACCTGCCGGGCGTCTTCAACTAGGTACCGCTATCGCCTCAGCAGACCCGGTTTTCAGGGTTCTCGCAGGGGTGGATCTCGAAGGGCTCGAAGGCGCTGTCGCGGTAGGCGTCGAAGGTCCGCTTGTCCTGGCAGTGCACCTTCGCCAGCACCACCTGCTCGCCGTTCACGAGGCGCTCGGCCACCTGGCTGAAGAAGGCGACCTGACAGTCGTATTCCCGCAGCACCTGCTCGGTCAGTTCCATCTCCCAGCCTGAATCCTGCGCGTGCAGCGGCGCAACCGGCACCGCCAGCGCGGCCGCAAGCGCCACCACGGCGAGAAGCATGAGGGGTTTTCCTGGCATGACCGGCGGCTCCTTTTTCGCGACGGCAGGCGCTCAGCATCGCCCTCTGGCGCGCCGGCGGCATTGACCTGCCTCAAACAGGACCGGATGCGCTACAGGCGCCGCAGCCAACGATAGACCCAGGCGGCGGCGAAAGCCACGCCCACCGCCAGGGCCGGCTGCACCAGCGGCATGAGCCAGGTCTCCCGCGCCAGCATGACCACGGCGAGATAGCCCCAGCCGCCCAGCACCAGGACGGCGCAGGCGCCGACCCTGTAGGGGGCAATGCGCAGCACCGCCCAGGCCACCGCCAGCGCCAGCAGCGCGCAGATGGCGATCACGGCGAGCGGCGGCAGGCTCTTCACCGCTTCCCGCATCAGCAGATTGCGCACCGCGGTCGCGCTGATCAGCACCTCGGGCAGGGTGCCGGCGCCATCGCCGTCGGGCACGCGGCCGGCAAGGCTCCGCATCAGCGGCAGGCGGCAGCGCTCGGCGTAGCGGTCGGTCAGGTCGACGCCCAGAAAGCGGGCCGCCGTCACGCGGCGCCAGCGCGGCGCGTTGGTGCGCCCGAAGATCACCACCTTGTTGTCGAAGTGCTTGCGGAAGAAAGCGGCGTCGCCGTCCTGCGCGCAGGCGTAGAGATCGCCGAGCGAGTAGACCGGGATGCCGCCGTTCCCGCCCTGGAAATTCAGCAGCAGGGTGTTGTCCTGCGAGCCCGGCACGACATAGCGGCCGAGCAGCAGGTCTCTGCCGTCGCGCAGGTGCGGGCGCTCGCCGATGACCCGCGCCGCCAGCTCCAGCGCCAGGGAGGGATAGAGGCTGTTCACGCCGGTGCGGTCGCGCAGGGCCTCGTAGAGCGCGGCGTGGCGCAGCACGCCGTCGGCATCGGGATAGAGCGCGATGTGGCGTACGTTGCGGTCGCCGCCGACGGCTTCGGCATGCTGCGGCGCCGGGCCGAGACGGTCCGGCGC
>DAIQBR010000395.1:0-1334 GCA_036781105.1 Kiloniellaceae bacterium | reverse complement strand
ATCGCGCAGCACCGCGAGATAGTTGGCGTCATATCCTTCGACGGCGGTTTCGGCGCTGGCGACAAAGGCCTGCTGCTGCGCGATGAAGTGGGCGCCGGCCTCCAGGGCGGCGCGCATCACCTCGGCGATCTGCGGCGTCCACATCTCCTGCGGCAGGCGGTCGAAAGGCGGGCGCAGCGCGGTGTCCTCGTCCAGCGCCACCACCACCACCGGCGAGGCCGGCGGGCGGCCGCCGCGCGGCGTGAAATTCTGGCCGTAAATTTCATGGCGCGCGCGCAGCAGCAGATCGTAGGCGGGTCCCTCGAACTCGCGCGACAGGGGCAGGGTCGCGAGCCAGCTCGCCAGCCCGGCCAGCACCACCGCTGCAAGCCCGTCAAACCACCGCATTTATCCCTGTCCCGGCTGCTTCGGCGCCACCCGCCGCAAAAAGAAACCCCAGATTTCGCGCCGGGGCCAGTGTTCTACATTCGGCCGTGAAACTTACCCGAAGGTTAAAGAGTTATGCAGCATTGCAGCGACACGGCCCCAGCCAAAAAACCCGCGGGAATAAAGCTTGGCCCGCGCGGTCTATGGGGGTGAAGCGTCCGGCGACGCCCTTCGCATTGCGTGCCGGACGCCGCAGGCCGCAGCCGGCCCTCCCAGCCGGCTTCGCGCTCGGGTCAATGCAAATGCGGGCGTGCCCTTCCCTCACGGCCCGTAGAGGCGGCCGGTGCAGTTCTCTCCCCTAGCACCGGCCGCCGCCCCGCCCCCGAGGCCCGCCAGGACCCTGCGACTGCCGTCCTGTTTCTCTGTTGGAGGAAGCAAACGATGTCGAAATCACTTCTCCTCAGCGCCGCCGCCGCCGCTCTGGCGCTCGGCCTCGCCGCCTGCGACGAGCAGCAGGCCTCGGAAAGCTCGCCGGTGCCCATGCAGCAACAGCAGCAGGGTGCCGCGCCGATGACGCCGCAAAGCGCCGAACCGCCGGCGATGGCGCCCGAGCCGGCGCCCGCCGATCCGACCGTGCCGCCCGCGGAGAACGGCCAGTAGGCCGCAGTCTCCCAGAATTCGCCACAAATCGGTCCCCTTAAGGTTCCACGACAGCGCTCTGGAGCCTGCCTACGTTCAACCTACCGGCCGCAGCGAAGGAGTCGCGCCGCCGCAGGTCGAACAGCCGGAGGCACAGCACGTGGCGACAACGGACACGACGGTTCTGCAACACATCCCGGGCCTGAGGCGCTATGCCCGGGCGCTGGCGGGCAACACGGCGGAAGCCGACGATCTGGTGCAGGAGTGCCTGAGCCGCGCGCTGGCGCGGCGCGAAAGGAATGCAGTTTTCATGAGTTCTCCCTGTAGAT
>DAIQBR010000394.1:0-3701 GCA_036781105.1 Kiloniellaceae bacterium | reverse complement strand
GGCCGACCGCCGCCCCATCATCGCCCACCCCTGCTACCCCTACAGCACCGAGGTGCTGCTGCTGACCCGGCCGGTGGACGCGGCTGCGGAGTCACCGTCGCCGTAAACTCAAGCCTCATCCTGAGGAGCCCCGAAGGGGCGTCTCGAAGGACGAGGCGTCCTTCGGTCGGTGCAACGTTCAACTCCGTCGCAACGCGCGCCTCGCTGCTGCCATTACACCACTGTCGTCCCGGGGCTTGACCCCGGGTCCCAATGCCCTCGCCACCCGCACAGGCCAACGGGTCCCGGCAACAAGTGCCGGGACGACCGCCTGGAATGCGGCAACGAAAGGTGTGTGCTACTGGAACGCCGTCTCGGAAAAACTGCGCAGCTTGCGCGAGTGCAGGCGCTCGGGCGCCATGGCGCGCAGCTTCTCCATCGCGCGCAGGCCGATCTTCAGGTGCTGGTCGATCTGGCGCTTGTAGAAGGCCGTCGCCATGCCGGGCAGCTTCAGCTCGCCGTGCAGCGGCTTGTCGGAGACGCAGAGCAGGGTGCCGTAGGGCACCCGGAACCTGAAGCCGTTGGCGGCGATGGTCGCGCTCTCCATGTCCAGCGCGATGGCGCGCGACTGCGAGAAGCGCTGCACCGGCTCGCGGTGGTCGCGCAGTTCCCAGTTGCGGTTGTCGATGGTGGCGACGGTGCCGGTGCGCATGATCGACTTCAGTTCATAGCCTTCCAGGCCGGTGATTTCCTCGACCGCTTCTTCCAGCGCCACCTGCACCTCGGCCAGCGGCGGGATCGGCACCCAGGTCGGCAGGTCGGCGTCCAGCACGTGGTCCTCGCGCACGTAGCCGTGCGCCAGCACGTAGTCGCCCAGCGCCTGGGTGTTCCTGAGGCCGGCGCAGTGGCCCAGCATCAGCCAGGCGTGCGGGCGCAAGACGGCGATGTGGTCGGTGATGGTCTTGGCGTTGGACGGGCCGACGCCGATGTTCACCATGGTGATGCCGCTGTGGTTCGGCCCCTTCAGGTGATAGGCCGGCATCTGCGGCAGGCGCTGGTCGCGCGTGCTGCCGGGGCCCAGGGCGCCGTCGTCGGGCGTGCCCCGGGGCGTCACCAGGTTGCCCGGCTCGACGAAGGCCTCGTAGTCGTTGTCCGTTTTCGCCAGGGCCTCGCGCGCCAGGGCGCAGAAGGCGTCGATGTAGAACTGGTAGTTGGTGAAGATGACGAAGTTCTGGAAGTGCTCCGGCGCCGTCGCCGTGTAGTGCGCCAGGCGGTGCAGCGAATAGTCGACGCGCGGCGCGGTAAAGGGCGCCAGCGGCAGCGGCTGGCCGGCGCGCGCCTCGAAAGTGCCGTTCACGATGGCGTCGTCGGTGATCGCCAGGTCGGGCACGTCGAAGAGGTCGCGGAAGGGGCGGTCGATGCGCTCGATGAGGGAGCCCTCGACATGCATGCCCTCGGGGAAGGCGAAGTGCAGCGGGATCGGCGTCTGCGAGGGGCCGACGATCAGCGGCACGTTGTGGTTCTTCAGCAACAGGCCGAGCTGCTGGCCCAGGTAGTCGCGGAACAGGTCGGGCCGCGTGATGGTGGCGGCATAGTGTCCCGGCGTCGGCACGTGGCCGAAGGAGAGCCGCGAGTCGATGTGGGCGAAGGAGGTCGTGGTGATCGAGACCTGGGGATAAAAGGCGCGCAGCCGGCGCGGCCCGCTCTTGCCTGCCAGCAGTTCCTCGAAGCCGCCGCAGAGGAAGCCGGTCGCCGCCGCGTAGAGCGCGTCCAGCCGGTCGAGCGCGGCCTTGGGGTCGGTGAAGGCCTCCGGCGCGGGAGAGGCGGGCGTTTCGGTTTTCGGCAGCTCGGTCATGGTGCCCCTTTGAGCGTGATGACCGGGAGGTTAGATGATTTCGGCGCGTCTTGCCATGGACCTCGGCCGGGTCCTGCGGCACCTTAACGCCATGGACTCCGAAGCCTTTTCCGGCGCCAAGATCGCCCTGGTCTGCGGCCCGCGCCTGGTCACCTACCGGCGCGACGTGAAGCCCTCGATTCCCTGGCCGGGGCTCTGGGACCTGCCAGGCGGCGGGCGCGAGGGCAATGAAACGCCGGCCGAGTGCGCCCTGCGCGAGGCCCAGGAGGAGTTCGGCCTGCTGCTGGCCCCGGATCGGGTCCACTGGCGCCGCGCCTATCCCGGCGCCCTGGCGGCGCAGCGCACCTCCTGGTTCCTCGCCGCCGCGATCACCGAGGCGGAGGTCGCCGCCATCCGCTTCGGCGACGAGGGCCAGTACTGGCAGATGATGACCTTCGAGGAATTCCTCGGGCACGGCGAGGCGATCACCCACCTGCAGGCCCGCTTCGCCGACTACCTGGCCGAACGCGGCTAAACACCTCTGTCGTCCCGGCACTTGTTGCAGGGACCCATTGCCCTTTCCGTTTTGAGAATGTGGCCGAGGGAATCACCGACCCTCGACGCCAATGGGTCCCGTGGACAAGCCACGGGACGACAGGGGAGCATGTTTAGGCCCTGGTAGCGAACATCCAGACATCGTGCCGAGCCTGTCCCCCTGCCCGAACGACCCGACATCGAAGCCTGTCTCGAAGCGCTGCAAGCGCGCGTGCTCGGCAAACGGCTGGAGAAGGTCCGCCTCGCCAGCCTCCTCCTGCTGCGCACAAGAGAACGGCAGTTAGCGATGACTTCATCCGCTTATGGGGCTATCCTTTTTAATCAGGCGCCACAAAATGGGTAGGCTCCGCTGTATGTGGAAGTGGCTAGACCGATTCAACGCAGCCGTCAGCGCTGCTATCAACCTGAAATATGTTGTGGGAGCCGCGGCTGCAGTCCTTGCCGCCGTTTGGGCTTGGGCAGAACAATGGGGTTGGTTTCCGCTCCTTCTGGGGGCGGGTATTGCTTTCACATCTGCGCTTTGGGGTTGGAACGGTGTTATCTGGCGTAGGCAAAACGCTCTCTCAAGAAAGTCGCCAGAGAAAGTCGAAGAGCATCACCCATTGGGTCCGCGCAAGAACTTTAGAGACCAGGATATAAACATCCTCGATCACGTCGACAAGAAACGGCGCATTAGCAACATGTCCTTCATGGACTGTCATATCTGCGGGCCTGCGACGTTGTGGCCTGTTTCGTCAAGTTTTAGGGGTTGTCGATTTGACGGTACTATGGAAACGGTACTGGTCCGGACAGTTTCAAAAGACCCACCAGAAGGATGTGTTATCGTAGAAAACACACTCTTCAGCGACTGCCAATTCGTCCAGGTGAGCTTGGCTTACGACGACGATTCATATGATGGGGCGATCAAGGCGTTGGCAGGGCCAGCGCCCCTCGGCCCCCGGCCGCGGCCGGATTAGCTCTCCTTCATTTGATATGATTTACGCGGTCAGCGCAGTCGAAGAGTCGGCAGCCTGACTAGATGCTCGTGCGCGCCCTTTGGGATCGGCCGTCCGCAGCAGCTATAGGTCTCGATCTAGCCGCACACTCCATTATCGTCCCGGGGCTCGACCCCGAGACCCATTGGCGCCTGCGGCGCGCGCAGGCCCACGAGACCTATTTCGATGCTGTGGACAGGGCATTGGGTCCCGGCAACAGGTGCCGGGACGACAGCGGTGTGTGCGGAAGCGCTGCAAGCGTGCGGGCTCGGCAAACGGCTCCGACGCGCCGCCGGCCCTCAGGCGTCCCCCGCCGACACCTCTTCCACCAGCTCGCGGATCTGTGCCGGCATGAAGGG
>DAIQBR010000393.1:367-3712 GCA_036781105.1 Kiloniellaceae bacterium | reverse complement strand
CGCCTGGTCGGTGATGATCGCCTACGACGCCGGGCCCGGCGAGATCCGCGCCGACGACGCGCCGCCCGACGAGCTGACCGACCTCTTCGACCTGGAGCGCTTTCCCGGCCGCCGCGGCCTGCGCCGCAGCCCCATGGTGAACCTGGAATGGGCGCTGCTGGCCGACGGCGTCGCGCCCGCGGAGGTCTACGACCTGCTGCGCAGCGAGACCGGTCTCGAGCGCGCCTTCGCCAAGCTGGATACCATCCGCGACCAGATCGTGTGGTGGGAGGACGCCAGCGAGCCCGCCCGCCTGCTGGCGGAGGACCGGGTCGTCATGACCTCGACCTTCAACGCGCCGATGTTCAACGCCATCGCGGTGCGCGGCCAGCCCTTCGGCCTGGTGTGGGACCGCCAGGTTTGGGACATCGACCTCTGGGCAGTGCCTGCCGCAGCACCCAACCGCGAGGCGGCGCTGGAGTTCGTGCGCTTCGCCACCAGCACCCAGCCGCTGGCGCGGCAGACGCGCTGGATCCCCTACGGCCCGGTCCGCCGCTCCTCCCTCGCCGAGGTCGGCGACTACGTCCACGCCGATGTCGAGATGGGCCCCTTCCTGCCGACCAGCGAAGAGAACTTCGCCACCGCCCTGCGCAACGATGCCCTGTTCTGGCGCGAGGAAGGCCCGGCCCTGGTGCAGCGCTTTAATGACTGGCTTTCGCGCTGAGCGCGATGGGACTGGCTTTCGCGCTGAGCGCGATGGGACTGGCTGGCGCGCTGAGCGCGATGGGACTGGCTGGCGCGCTGAGCATCGCCCGACCGGCCCCCCCGGGAACGCCGGAAATCCGATAGGCCCCCGAGGCGGATCAACTACCGCGTGTGGAACGCGTGCCCTCAGTTTATCAAGGTTTCATCGCCCGATGTGATCGGCTAGGCTGCGCTCAACAAGACAAAGTAGCCCTGGGCTACAGGCGACAAGCCTGAGCATTGGAGCTATACTAACGGTAACTTGGGGGCGCAGGGAGAAACCGCGAGTGGCAAGCGGAGACGAGGACTTTATTGTTCGCTTCGTCGGCGTTCAGAAGAGTTACGACGGCGAAACATTAGTTGTTAAGGACCTCAATCTCGACATGGTCCGGGGCGAGTTCTTAACGATGCTCGGCCCATCAGGGTCCGGCAAGACGACCTGTCTGATGATGCTTGCCGGCTTCGAGGTGCCGACGCGCGGTCAGATTCTTCTGAAGAACAAGCCGATCAACGACGTGCCGCCGCACAAGCGCGGCATCGGCATGGTGTTCCAGAACTACGCGCTCTTTCCGCACATGACGGTGAGCGAGAATCTCGCCTTCCCGCTGCAGGTGCGCGGCCTGGGCCGGGCCGACGTCGAGGCGCGCGTGAAGCGCGCGCTGGAGATGGTGCAGCTGCCGCAGTTCGGCGGGCGCCGTCCGGCGCAGCTGTCCGGCGGCCAGCAGCAGCGCGTGGCGGTTGCCCGCGCCCTGGTCTTCGAGCCGGACCTGGTGCTGATGGACGAGCCGCTCGGCGCGCTGGACAAGAACCTGCGCGAAGAGATGCAGTACGAGATCAAGCACATCCACGAGAGCCTCGGCGTCAGCGTGGTCTACGTGACGCACGACCAGTCCGAGGCGCTCACCATGTCGAACCGCATCGCGGTCTTCGACGACGGCGTGATCCAGCAGCTCGCGCCGCCGAGCCAGCTCTACGAGAAGCCGGAAAACGCCTTCGTGGCGCGCTTCATCGGCGAGAACAACACCATCATGGGGAAGATTGCGAACGTGAACGGCAACCGCTGCACCGTGGAGGTGGAGGGCGGTACCGTCGAGGCCCTGCCGGTGAACATTGCCGGCGTCGGCGCCGCGACCACGCTGTCGCTGCGGCCCGAGCGGGTCGTCATCAATCCCAATGGGAATCTCGGCCCCAACACCTTCGAAGCGAGGGTGGAGGAGCTGATTTACCTCGGCGACCACATACGCACCCGCGTGACCGTGGCCGGCAACCCGGATTTCATCATCAAGGTGCCGAACGCCCACGGCCATGCCGTTCTGGCCGAAGGCGCCATGATCAAGGTGGGGTGGTCAGCAGAGGACTGCCGCGCGCTCGACGCCTGACCCGGTGGAACCGGGCGGGCCGGCGTACATCGGCCCAGGCAGGAGAACGCGGCCAAATTTCGTTTTTAGGTCCAACAGGGAGAAAACCATGAACAAAACAGTTCTCAAATCAGCCATCGGGGCGGCCTTCGGCGTCGCCTCGCTGGGCATCCTGGCCTCGGCGGCGAGCGCCCAGGACCTCACCGTCGTGTCCTGGGGCGGCGCCTACACCAAGAGCCAGGTGAAGGCCTACCACGAGCCTTACACGGCCAAGACCGGCATCAAGATTCGCTCGGAGGACTACAACGGCGGTCTCGCCGAGGTGAAGGCGCAGGTCGAGGCCGGCAACGTCACCTGGGACCTGGTCGACGTCGAGTTGTCCGATGCCGTGCGCGGCTGCGACGAGGGCCTGCTGGAGCAGATCGACCTGTCGATCCTGCCGCCGGCGCCCGACGGCACCCCGGCCGAGAAGGACTTCCTGGACGGCACGCTGTATGACTGCGCGGTGGCCTCGATCGTGTGGTCGACCGTCTATGCCTACGACGAGTCGAAGTTCCCGGGCGAGAAGCCGTCGACCATTGGCGACCTCTTCGACACCAAGAAGTTCCCCGGCAAGCGCGGCCTGCGCAAGAACCCCAAGGCGAACCTGGAGTTCGCACTGCTGGCCGACGGCGTCGCGCCGGGTGACGTCTACGACGTGCTGAGCACCCCCGAAGGCGTCGACCGCGCCTTCGCCAAGCTGAGCACGATCAAGAACGACGTGATCTGGTGGGAAGCCGGCGCCCAGCCGCCGCAGATGCTCGCCGACGGCGAAGTGGTGATGGCCACGGCCTACAACGGCCGCGTGTTCAACGCCATTGCGGTCGAGAACAAGCCCTTCAAGATCGTCTGGGACGGCCAGGTCTGGGACCTCGACCTCTGGGTCATCCCCAAGGGCGCGCCCAACAAGGACGCGGCTCTGGACTTCATCGCCTACTCCACGGATACCCAGCGTCTGGCTGACCAGGCTGCCTGGATCTCCTACGGCCCGGCACGGTCTTCCTCGGTTCCGCTGATCGGCAAGCACGCCGAAGCCGGTATCCCGATGGGCCCGCACATGCCGACGGCGCCGGAGAACTTCGCGAACGCGGTGCAGAACGACTTCGAGTTCTGGGCCGACCATCAGGACGAGCTGAACGAGCGTTTCAACGCCTGGCTCGCCCAGTAAGACTGGCGTCCGGGGAGGGGCCCAGGCCCCTCCCCCACGCTTGTTCCGGTACGGATT
>DAIQBR010000393.1:0-327 GCA_036781105.1 Kiloniellaceae bacterium | reverse complement strand
GATTGAAGTTCGTAATCTGATTCCGTTCGCGCGGGGGAAGGCGAAGGGACCATGGCCGAAGCGGTCGCCCCGGCTGGCAACGCCAAGCCGATCTATGAAATCGAGGACAGCGCCTCGCTGAAGGCGCAACTGCGCCGCGCCAACCGCCGCAACCGGCTGAATGCCTTCTTCCTGACCGCGCCGCTGCTGGTCTTCCTGCTCGCCAGCTTCATCGTGCCGATCGGCATGATGCTGTTCCGCGCCGTCGATGACCCCATCGTCGGCGACGCCCTGCCCCGCACGGTGGCGGCGCTGGAAAGCTGGGACCGCGCCGACCTGCCCGACGAG
>DAIQBR010000392.1:0-3724 GCA_036781105.1 Kiloniellaceae bacterium | reverse complement strand
AGCGCGCCTTGTCGCCGTCGCGCAGCTCGACCGCCTCGTGGGCCCCGGTCGAGGCGCCGGAGGGCACGGCCGCGCGGCCGAAGGCGCCGCTTTCCAGGGTGACGTCGACTTCCACGGTGGGATTGCCCCGGGAATCAAGGATTTCCCGGGCCTGAATATCGATGATTGCAGTCATGGCCCTCTCGGCGTTCTGGCTATTTTCGGCCCCCGGGCTGGTCGCCTCAGGGGCCCCTCTCGTTCCGCCTAGGCTATAGGCGAGCGGAGCCGACTTGTCGACCGGCGAGCGGGGCCGCCCGCCGGAATGGTGGCAAATATCCGATCCACCGGCCGCTGTGCTGCACTCGCTTGCGGCGCCTCCGCCGGAACGCTAAGAAGCACCCGGCCACCCCTGCCCCTTACCGCCCAGAGGACTCCTTCATGCAGCTCACCCTCCGCAAATGGAACCTGTCGATCGGCAGCGGCCAGAAGCTGTTCTGCATTCTGGGCCTGAACGTGCTGGAGGACCGCGACCTGGCGGAGGAGACCGCGCGGCACCTGAAGGAGGTGACCGGCGAGCTGGGCCTGCCCTTCGTCTTCAAGGCCAGCTTCGACAAGGCCAACCGTTCCTCCTTCAAGAGCTACCGCGGCCCGGGCCTGAAGAAGGGCCTGGAGATCCTGGCTGGGGTGAAGGAGAAGTTCGGTGTCCCCATCGCCACCGACCTGCACGAGGTCGAGCAGGCCGAGCCGGTGGCCGAAGTCGCCGACCTGGTGCAGATCCCGGCCTTCCTCTGCCGTCAGACCGACCTGGTGGTGGCGGCGGCCCGGGCCACGCAGAAGCAGCAGGGGCTGCTGCACGTGAAAAAGGCGCAGTTCCTGGCGCCCTGGGACTGCCACTCGATCCTGCGCAAGATCGAGGAGGCCGCCGAGAAGAACATGACCATCCTCTGCGAGCGCGGCAGCTCCTTCGGCTATAACAACCTGGTGGTCGACATGCTGGCGATCCCGGAGCTGCGCCGCCTCGGCGCGCCGGTCACCATCGACGCCACCCACGCGGTGCAGCTGCCCGGCGCCCAGAAGGACGCCGACGGCGTGGCCAGCGGCGGGCGCCGCGAGGGCGTCACGGTGGCGGCCGGCGCTGACGGGGTGTTCCTGGAGTTCCATCCGGATCCGGACAAGGCGCTCTGCGACGGGCCGAGCTGCCTGCCGCTGTCGTCAGCCGCAGAGGTGCTGCGCAAGCTGAAGGCGTTGCACGCCACGGTGCACGGCTACGACGCGTTCTGAGCGGTAGAGTCTTCGTGCCGGCCCTCGTGCTTCGAGACGGCGCTCACGCGCCTCCTCAGCATGAGGGCTCAATTATGTTCGGACTGTACTATTGTGAAGCCTCATCCTGAGGAGCCGCCGCAAAGGCGGCGTCTCTAAGGACGAGGCCGGCACCACCCTTGGCGCTTACACCAGGCGCGACTGCTCGACGGCGGCGGCGACGAAGGAGGTGAACAGCGGGTGCGGGTCGAGCGGCTTCGACTTCAGTTCCGGGTGGAACTGCACGCCGACGAACCAGGGGTGTGACGGGATCTCGACGATCTCCGGCAGCTCGCCGTCGGGCGACAGGCCGGAGAACAGCAGCCCCGCCTTCTCCAGCACTTCGCGGTAATTGATGTTCACCTCGTAGCGGTGGCGGTGGCGCTCGCTGATCGCGTCGGTGCCGTAAATCTCGCGCACCTTGGTGCCCGGTTTCAGCACGCAGGGATAGGCGCCCAGGCGCATGGTGCCCCCCAGGTCGCTTTCCATGTTGCGGCGCTCGACCTCGTTGCCGCGCGACCACTCGGTCATCAGGCCGACCACCGGATCGCCGGGCGAGCCGAACTCGGTGGAGCCCGCCTGCGGCAGGTCGGCCAGGTGGCGCGCCGCCTCGATCACCGCCATCTGCATGCCGAAGCAGATGCCGAAATAGGGGATCTGACGTTCGCGAGCGAAGCGCGCCGCGGCGATCTTGCCCTCGGCACCGCGCTCGCCGAAGCCGCCGGGCACCAGGATGCCGTTCACGCCTTCGAGTTGCTGGAGGGTGCCGTCGCTCTCGAAGATCTCGGAGTCCAGCCAGGACACCTTCACCTTCACGTTGTTGGCGATGCCGCCGTGAGCGAGCGATTCCGCCAGCGACTTGTAGGCGTCGAGCAGGCTGACGTACTTGCCCACCACGCCGATGGTGACCTCGCCGTCCGGCTGGTTGATCCGCTGCGCGACGGCGTCCCAACGGCTCAGGTCGGGTTGCGGCGCGTCGATCTGGAAGTGGCGGCAGACCTCGTCGTCGAGGCCTTCTTCGTGATAGGCGCGCGGCACCGCGTAGATCGAACTCACGTCGAGCGCCGGGATCACTGCCTCCTCGCGCACGTTGCAGAACAGGCCGATCTTGCGGCGCTCGTCCTTGGGGATCTCGCGCTCGGCGCGGCACACCAGAATGTCAGGCTTGATGCCGACCGACTGCAGTTCCTTCACCGAGTGCTGCGTCGGCTTGGTCTTCAACTCGCCCGCGGCGGCGATATAGGGGATCAGCGTCACATGCAGGAAGAGGCTGCGTTCGCGGCCCAGCTCGTTGCCGAGCTGGCGGATCGCTTCCAGGAAAGGCAGCCCCTCGATGTCGCCGACGGTGCCGCCGATCTCGCAGATCACGAAGTCCTCGTCGGTGAGGTCGGCGCGCACGAAGGCCTTGATGGCGTCGGTGACGTGCGGGATCACCTGGACCGTCGCGCCGAGGTAGTCGCCGCGCCGCTCGCGCGCCAGAACCTGCGAGTAGATTTGCCCCGTGGTCACGTTGTCGCTCTTGCGTGCCGGCACGCCGGTAAAGCGTTCGTAGTGACCGAGATCCAGGTCGGTCTCGGCACCGTCATCGGTGACGTAGACCTCGCCGTGCTGATAGGGCGACATGGTTCCAGGGTCGACGTTCAGGTAGGGGTCGAGCTTACAGAGGCCTTTGCCGAGGGAGGATACCACGCCGCCGGTGATGAAGATGAACCGCGCCATGGGCGAACACTATTGAACGAACCGAAGGGGTGAAGCAAGCCTTCCCGCCGCCACGCCGCAAGGTGACGAGAGGGCTGTGCGAAAAGGCGGCTGAAAGCCTGAAGATTGCAACGGCGCCCGGCAGGCTCGCCGGAGCGCGGCAGGCACCCAAGCGCCCGCCGGGGGGGACGAATCGGGCGCCAGGGCCCGTTACTGGGTGGGAACAGTCGGCTCTGTCGGCGCGGGTTGCACGGGGGCCGGCACGCTGCTCGCCGGAGTTTCGCTGCCGAGAGTCTCGGTGATGGAGCTCGGGGCGCCGCCACCGGCCAGGATGGTCAGCGTGATGCTGGTGAGCATGAAGCCGGCTGCCAGGATCGCCGTGGTGCGGGTCAGCAGGTTGGCGGTACCGCGTCCGGTCAGGAAGCCGCCCATGCCACCGCCGCCACCACCGCCGCCGCCGCCGATGCCCAGGCCGCCGCCTTCGCTGCGCTGAAGCAGGACGACGCCGATCAGGGCGAGCGCCAGGAGAATGTGAATGACCAAGAGTACTGTCGTCATGATGCCTGTCACCTAAGTCCGCTGGGGGGCCCAAGTTCTGAAGGGGTCCCAGGGGTCGCCCGGGGGACCGCCTAGGGGGCCGCCGGATCGCGTTGCGGGGGCTATGTAATGGCTCCGGGCCCCGAAGGCCAGAGAAAAGACCGGAAGGGAGCCGGCCCGGCCAGGCGGAAACCGGGGCAAAGCCTTGCTC
>DAIQBR010000391.1:0-3735 GCA_036781105.1 Kiloniellaceae bacterium | reverse complement strand
CACAGCGCCTGACGCTTCGATCAGTTCCGCAACCCAGTCGGCCAGCGCCGCGATCGACGTCAGTGGCTCGCCCTCCGATCGTCCATGACCGGGCAGGTCGACGGCCAGCACGCCGCGGCCGCGGTGCGCGAAGGCGCGCGCCGGCAGCGCCCAGACCGTGTGGTCCATGCCGGCGCCGTGCAGGAAGACGATGGGGGGAAGGCTCGGGTCGAATTCGCGCCCGCCGGTGGCGGCGTGGACGCGCGCGCCCGCAACAGTGAGATCCATACTGCGCCTAATCCTTCTGCGACGCGCGCAGGGCCTGGCGCAGGTCGGCGATGATGTCGTCGGGGTCTTCCAGGCCGACCGAGAGGCGGATCATGTCCTCGCCCACGCCCGCGCGCTTCAGTTCCTCGGCCGACATCTGCTGGTGCGTGGTGCTGCCCGGGTGGATGACCAGGGTCTTGGCGTCGCCGACGTTGGCGAGGTGCGAGGCGAGCCGGCAGGCCTCGATGAACTTCGCCCCCGCCGCGCGGCCGCCCTTCACCCCGAAGGAGACGATGGAGCCGCAGCCCTTGGGCATGAGGTTCCGCCCCAGCGCGTGGTCGGGGTGCGACGGCAGGTCCGGGTGCACCACCCAGGAGACGTTCTCCTCGCCTTCCAGGTAGTCCAGCACCTTGTGGGTGTTGGCCATGTGGCGCTCCATGCGCAGCGGCAGCGTCTCGACGCCCTGCAGGATGTAGAAGGCGTTCTGCGGCGCCATGGTGGCGCCGAAGTCGCGCAGCCCCTCGCTGCGCGCGCGCATGGCGAAGGCCTGCGGACCGAACTCCTCGGCGAAGTCGATGCCGTGGTAGCCCTCGTAGGGCTCGGTCAGGGTCTCGAACCTGCCGCTGGCCTCCCAGTCGAAGCGCCCGCCGTCCACCAGCAGCCCGCCCAGCGCGAGACCGTGGCCGCCCAGCCACTTGGTCGCCGAGTGGAGCACCAGGTCGGCGCCCAGCTCGATAGGGCGGCAGAGGTAGGGCGTCGCGAAGGTGCTGTCGATCAGCAGCGGCACGCCGGCCTTGTGGGCCACCTCGGCGACCGCCGGCAGGTCGAGCACCTCCAGGCCCGGATTGCCCAGCCCCTCGGCAAAGACCAGGCGGGTTTCCGGCCGGATCGCCGCCGCGAAGGCCTTCACGTCGCGCGGCGGTACGAAGGTCGTGGTGATGCCGAAGCGCGGCAGGGTGTGGGTGAAGAGGTTGATCGAGCCGCCGTAGAGCGAGGCCGAGGCGACGATGTGCCCGCCCTGGCCCATCAGCGTGGCGACGGCGAGGTGCAGGGCGGCGTGGCCCGAGGCCGTGCCGAGGGCGGCGACTCCGTGTTCCAGCGCGGCGATGCGCTCCTCCAGGACCGCCACCGTCGGATTCGAAATCCGGCTGTAGATGTGCCCGGCGCGCTCCAGGTTGAACAGCGCCGCGGCCTGGTCGGTATCCCGGAACACATAGGAGGTCGTCTGGTAGATCGGCACCGCGCGGGCGCCGGTCGCCGGATCGGGCTGCTGGCCCGCGTGCAGCGACAGGGTGTCGAACTTCAGGAACTTGGGATCCGCCACGGCGCCTCTCCTCCTCAGCCTTCCGGGTAGCCGCCCCGGGGGCGGCAGATTACACGAAAGCGGCCGCGCTGCCGCCGCCGGAATACCGCCAGAGCCCCATGAGGCCGGAGTCTTGTGAGGGAGGTGCCAAATAGAGGTTGCGGAGTGCCAAGAAAGCACCGCAGCAATTACTTTAGAAAGAATCTAGAAATGGCCTGTTTCGTGACCCAGGCAAAGAAATAAGGACCCAAAATTGAAGGAGGGCCTTCGATCCGTAAGGATCGTGGCCCTTCCCCTTGTTTGAGTCCTACCCTGTCAACTTGCCTGTGCGAAACACTAGCAGTTGCCCCCCGAGGGTCAAGTGGAGAATCGTTAAGACCAGCCAGGGGTTTGCGGGAAGCCGGGTGGCCAGCGCTACCACTGGCTGAATCACTGCAACACAGCGCGTCTGTTCTTGCGGGACTCCGCTCGTGCGCGGTGTGAATCCGCCCGTTTGCAAGAAGCCGGCTAGAACTAACTGTGGATAAAATAGAGGGAGTAAAAGAAAAAACCGCCGGGCGAACCCGGCGGCAAGTTTAACAGGGAGGCGTTACAAGGAACGGATAAACATCCGAAAGACGGTCGGGAGGACCCGGGGAGGGCTCACCGGCCCGTCTGTGTCTAAAATTAGTCGTAAACTCCTAAAAAATGGTTAACAAGCCTGTTTTCAAGGCTCGATGTCAGAAAAACTAAAAATCATTGTTTTTCAACGGCCTGATTCTCGGCGAAACAACTTCGCGTTGCTTAAGTCATCAAGGGTTTCGGCCCGAACATGGGAAAAATTAACAGGTCCGGGAATTTTTTAACCCTTCGCGTCGTTTTTTTGCCCGCGCCGTTCCGGCCTTCCCCTGTCCGCCGCCTCCGGACTCTGGCAGGCGTCTTGAGGCTTGGCCCGGGGCAGTGACGGCGCGAAGATGCGCCGCCGGGCGTCCGCCCGGAGATCTGAGACCTTACTGCCGCCATGCCCCTTTCTGCGCCTCCAGCATCCGGATCCGGTCTTGCTGCATATTGATCTCACGCCGGTCACGCGGGTGGTGGGACTGATGCTCTGTGGACTGGCCGCAGTGATGCTGGTCCCCGCCGCCGTCGACGCCACCTTCGCCAATCCCGACTGGATCGCCTTTGCCGAATCGGCGGCGGTCACCGGCTTCATCGGCGGTGCCATGGTGCTGGCGACCTCCGGCGGCCGCGCCTTCGAGCTGAACCTGCGCCAGGCCTTCCTGCTCACCGTGGCCTGCTGGCTCGGAGTGACCGCCTTTGCCGCCCTGCCCTTCCTCGGCCTCGGCCTCGACTATACCGACGCCTTCTTCGAGGCGATTTCCGGCATCACCACCACCGGCTCCACCGTGATCGCGGGGCTCGACACGCTGCCCCCGGGCATCCTGCTGTGGCGCTCGCTGCTGCAGTGGGTCGGCGGCCTCGGCATCGTCGTCATGGCTATCGTCATTCTGCCCTTCCTGCGCGTCGGCGGCATGCAGCTGTTCCAGACCGAAAGCTCGGAGCGCTCGGAGAAGGTGGTGCCCAGCGCCTTCGACCTCTCGGCCTGGATCGTGGCGATCTACGTCGTGCTGACGGCGCTCTGCGCGCTGCTCTACGGCCTTGGCGAGATGACGCCTTTCGACGCCGTCAACCACGCCATGGCGACGCTGTCGACCGGCGGCTACTCCACCCACGACACCTCCTTCGCGTATTTCCGTCAGCCCTTCACACAGTGGACCGGCACGGTTTTCATGCTGGCCGGCGCGCTGCCCTTCGTCGTCTACATCCGCTTCGTGAAAGGCCAGCACGGCGCCTTCTGGCGCGATCCTCAGGTGCGCAGCCTGCTGCGCTTCCTCGGCCTGACGGTCTTCGCCATGGCGGCCTGGCTGTGGGCGACCCGCGACATCGCCTTCCTCGACGCGCTGCGGCTCACCGCCTTCAACATCACCTCGGTGGTCACCACCACCGGCTTCGCCAGCGACGACTACACCACCTGGGGGCCGCTGGCGGTCGGCGCCTTCCTGGTCTTCACCTTCGTCGGCGGCTGCACCGGCTCGACCTCGGGCGCCATCAAGATCTATCGCCACCAGGTGCTGTGGATCGTGGTGCGCAGCCAACTGCTGCGCCTGGTCACGCCGCACCGTGTTGTCCTACTGCGCTACGGCGGG
>DAIQBR010000390.1:0-3738 GCA_036781105.1 Kiloniellaceae bacterium | reverse complement strand
CCAGCGCCCCGGCCAGGGCCTTGGCGACCTCGCCGTGGAGGGTCCGGACATGGCCGGCGGCCTCGGGACGGATCGCCGCGTGCTCGTCAATGCGCTTGCGCGCCGAGATCACCATGTCGGCGGCGATGCGGTCGGCGACATGCTCCAGGTCGTTGGCGATCTCGACCAGTTGCATGAGAACGCGCGCCTGGTCCGGCGAAAGCGAGGCCAGCGAGATCCGCCCCAGATAGGCGACGATCTCGCGGTGCAGCCGGTCGCTTCGAGCTGCCGCCGGTTGCTGCCGAGAATGGCAGGCAGCGCCTGGACCAGCATGTCGTGGACATAGTCGCCCAGCCGCCCGATTTCGTGGCGCGCGTTCTCCAACGCGATGGCCGGCGTCGAGAGCAGATTGTCATCCAGGAACCTGGGAGTCAGCGGTTCCTCGGTGCCGAGCGGCCGGTCGGGAACCAGCCACTCCACCAAGCGGGCGATCTGCGGCGTGAAGCCGACGAAAAGCAGGGTATTGACGACGTTGAAGATGGTGTGCGCGTTGGCGACCTGGCGCGGCGTCCCGGCGGCGGCGGCGGCCGCGTCTTCCAGGCCCGCGGCACCGCTTGAGATCGCCTGGACGAGAAAGGCAAGCTGCGGAATCAGGCCGATCCAGATCGCCACGCCGGCAACGTTGAACAGGACGTGTACCACGGCGGCGCGCACCGCCTCGCGCGGCTTGCCGATGACCGCCAGCCCGGCAGTGGCGCAAGTGCCGATGTTGGCGCCCAGCGCAACGGCGATCGCCGTCTCCAGGTCGATCAGCCCCTGGCCCGCCAACACGATGACGATGCCCGTGGTCGCGGCCGAGGACTGGATGACCGCGGTGAAGGCAGCACCGACCAGGGCCGCGCTCAAGGGATGCGACAGGGTGGCGATGAAGTCTATGAAAGGCGGGTGGTTGCGCAGCGGCGCCATGGCGTCGCTCATCACCCCCATGCCGTAGAACACCAAGCCCATGCCGAGCAGGACGCGCCCGTACTCCGCCCAGTTGTCCCAGCGGGAAACGAAGGACAGCAGGAAGCCGAGCGTGATCATCGGCAGGGCGAACTGGGTCACCTTGAAGGCCAGGATCTGCGCGGTCACCGTGCTGCCGATGTTGGCGCCCATGATCACGCTGACACTCTGCGACATGGACATGAGGCCGGCAGAAATGAAGCCGACCAGGATGACCGTGGTCACCGAGGAGGAATTAACCACCCCGGTGATGAGCGCCCCCATGCCGACGCCGACCAGGCGGGTACGGGTCATCTTGCCCAGCAGTTCCTTCATGTGGTCGCCGGCCGCGCGCTTCAGCGCCCGCGTCATGAGGTCCATACCGAAGAGGAACAGAGCCAGGCCGCCGAAGAGGCCGGTCCAGAGGTCGAAATGGCTCAGCCCGCCGTCCATCAGGGACCGCCCTCTGGCTTGGCCTTCACGACCACGACCGGCATGGAGGCGGTCTGCACCACCCGCTCGGCGACCGAGCCCAGAAGGATGTGGGCCAGACCCGTGCGGCCACGGCTGCCGATGACGATCAGCAAGGCACCGGCCGCTTCGGCCACCTCGACGATGCGTCCCGGCGGCAAGCCCGGCACCAGGCGCGTTTGCGCTGTCTGGAGGACAGCACAGTCGGGGCGGGCGGCGCGGCAGGTTGCCAGGAACTCCGCCAGCATCTGCTCGGCGGCCTCCGCCATGGGACGGATCCAGTCCTCCTCCAGTTGATGGTAGAAGCCCGGGCTGGCCGCGGGGTCGTGGATCACGTGGAGCACGAGCAGCGGTGCACCCCTGCTTTCCGCCTCATCGCAGGCCCACTCAAGCGCCGCCCGCGAGTCCGCCGAGAAGTCGACCGCGCAGAGGATCGGCGCGATCATGGCAGCATGGCCCCGCGGATCATGAAGAAAACCATGGCGCCGGCTACGGCGGAAACCGGCACGGTGATGAGCCAGGCACCGGCGATACGAAGCAGGATGGAGCGCTTGACCAGCTCCAGCTTGTGGATCTTGCCCAGATCCTTGCGCTCGCGCTTGTGCAGCAGGCGCGGTTCCGCCTTCTTCTTCAACTCCGCCAGCATCTCCTGCTTTTCCTGGACGCTCGCCACCTCGAAGCGGGCGAGGAAGGCGTCTACCGCCTCCGGCTGGTCCTCCCGGTGGTGCAGGCGGATCTCCTCGATCTTGCGCGCGTAGCTGACCTTCAGATATTCGCGCAGAAAGCCGACGCCGAAGACACCGCCGACGGCGATGTGGGTGGAGCTGACCGGCAGGCCGAGCTGCGAGGCGATGATCACCGTGATTGCGGCGGCCAGCGCGATGCAGAAGGCGCGCATCTTGTCGAGTTCGGTGATCTCCGAGCCCACCGTGCGGATCAGCTTCGGGCCGTAGAGCGCCAGGCCGAGCGCAATGCCGAGCGCGCCGACCATCATGACCCAGAGCGGAATATGCGCCTTGCCGGTGATGCCGCCGGAAACCACGGCGTCGTAGATGCCGGCCAGCGGCCCGACCGCGTTGGCGACGTCGTTGGCGCCATGGGCGAAGCTCAGCAACGCAGCGGCGAAGATCAGGGGGATGGTGAACATGCCATTCACCCCCTCCTTGCCGTCGGACACCTCTGCACCGCTGCGCGACAGGACCGCGCGCATCACCAGGTAGACGACCGCGCCGACGATGACGCCCAGGAAGGCGGCCAGCGCGAAGTCGACTTTCAGAAGATGCTTCAGCCCCTTCATTGCCAGATAGGTGGTGAAGGACCAGGCCATGATGGCGATCAGCAGGGGCACCATGCGCCGGGCGGCGGCCAGCACGTCCTGCTGGTAGGTGATGCTGCGCTTGATCAGGTAGAGGAAGGCGGCGGCGATCAGCCCGCCGAGTACCGGGGAGATCACCCAGGAGGCGGCGATGCGCCCGACCTCCGCCCAGTCGGCGATGCCCCAGCCGCCGGCCGCGATGCCCGCGCCGAGCACGCCGCCGACGATGGAGTGGGTGGTGGAGACCGGCGCCCCCATGGCCGTGGCCAGGTTCAGCCACAGGGCCGCGGCCAGCAGGGCGCCGGTCATCAGCCAGATGAAGGTCTGGGTGTCGCCGATCAGCGCCGGGTCGATAATGCCGTTCTTGATGGTGCCGACGACGTCGCCGCCGGCGATCAGCGCGCCAAGGGCCTCGAAGATGGCGGCGATGAGGATCGCGCCGGCCAGGGTGATGGCCTTGGAGCCGACCGCCGGCCCGACGTTGTTGGCGACATCGTTGGCGCCGATGTTGAGCGACATGTAGCCGCCGATCATGGCGGCGATGACCAGCAGCGTGCCGTCCGGCCCGCCGATGTGGCGCGACACCGCGAAGATCATGACGGCCACGATGAACAGCAGCGCCGAGCCGAGGCGGAACAGCTCGGCCCGGTTGACCAGCAGCGCCTCTTCGACCTTTTGGACGTTGACCATGCCCATGACCGCCCCTGCCCCCCTTCTGATTTTTCGAAAGGCCCGGGCCGCCCCGCGGACGGCCAGCGCCGGAGGCAGTGAAACAAAACCGTCATAAAAGTGAAATGAGACAGGTCAATCGCCCCTGCCCAGGCGCCGGGTCGGAAGCCCAACCCGCGGCCCAGAGGCAATACGAACGTCCAACGCAAGAAGGCCGGACAGCCGCCAGGGGCGACTAATTTAAGTGTCTGTTATGTCTGGGGAAATGGTGGGCGCACAAGGACTCGAACCTTGGACCCGCTGATTAAGAGTCAGCTGCT
>DAIQBR010000389.1:240-3744 GCA_036781105.1 Kiloniellaceae bacterium | reverse complement strand
CCGACGCCAGCAGCAAGCCGATGATCGACGCCGTGCTGGGCAACTCTCTGTCGAACTACCTGCGTGAGCAGCAGGGTGCCAACGGCGGTCTCGTCACCGAGATCTTCGTGATGGACAACCGCGGCCTCAACGTCGGCCAGAGCGACGTCACCTCCGACTACTGGCAGGGCGACGAAGCCAAGTGGCAGAAGACCTACCAGGCCGGTGCCGACGCCGTCTTCATCGACGAGGTGGAGATGGACGAGTCGACTCAGACCTTCCAGTCGCAGCTGTCCATGTCGATCGTCGATCCGGCGAGCGGCGAGGTAATCGGCGCGATCACGGTCGGCATCAACGTCGACGCCCTGTAAGCCACCCTTGGGTAAACGCCAGACGGGAGGGGGCCCCTCTTCCGTCTGGCGGGCCAGAGAAGACTCGCCCAGAAAGTCCATCCCCTGAAAGGTGGATCGATGAAAAAGTCCCAGAAGTTGCAAGCCGCCAAGCCGCCGAAGGCCGGACGTTCCGGACTCCGCCTGGGCGGGTTCTCTAGCCTCTCCGTGGCCCGCAAGGTCATTATCACGGCGGCCGTCACAGCCACCTTGATCCTGGTCTCCCTGGTGGCGATCAGCATCACCCAGGCCAGCCGCCTGGCACTGAACACCGGCGAGGCCGGCTTCAGCACCATGACCCGGCTGATCGCCGACAATGCAGCCGGCGGCATCCGCTGGAACAAGCCGGAAGCCATCGAAACTGCCTACATCGACTTCGCGACGGCCGACGATTCGGTCATCGCCACAGTGATCACCATCGACAAGGAAGGCACGGAGCTCACCCGCTTCAGCCATCCGACGCTTGAGCAGGCCGACATGGCCGCTTTCACGGCGAGCGTGACGGGCTCTCAGGAGCATCGCTACGAGGAGATCAGCAACCACGTTCTGGTCGCCAGCCCCGCCTTCAATCCGAAGGACAACAGCTTCATCGGCACGGTGATCATCGCCTGGTCGATCGCCGACCTGAAAGCGGATACCCGCTCTGCCGCGATCCAGCAGGGGATCATCTCGGTGATCGCCCTGGTCCTGCTGATTGTGCTGCTGGGCGTCGTCACCAGCCGCCTGATCGGCAAGCCGCTTGCCATGATGACCGACGTCATGGGCAAACTCGCCGGCGGCGATACCTCCGTCGAAGTCCCGGCGATGGACCGCAGCGACGATATCGGCGCCATGGCCCGCACGGTCGAGACCTTCAAGACCAACGCCATCGAGCTGGAGCGCTCCACTGCCGCCCGCGAGGCCGAGAAGGCCAAGGCCGAACAGGAAAAGCGCGATGCCATGCGCAAGCTGGCCGACGACTTCGAGTCGAGTGTGCGCGGCGTGGTCGATAGCGTGACCAGCGCTTCCGGCCAGGTCCAGTCGACCGCTCAGTCGATGTCGCAGACTGCCGAGCACACCAGCACGAAGACTTCTGCCGTTGCAGCCGCTACCGATCAGGCCGCCAACAACGTGCAGACCGTCGCCAGCGCGGCTGAGGAACTCACCTCCTCAATCCAGGAGATCGGCCGGCAGGTGGCGCAGTCTACCGCCATCGCGAGCAGCGCGGCCGATCAGGCGCGCACCACCAACGCCGAGGTCGAGGCCCTGGCCGACGCCGCCCAGCGCATCGGCGACGTGGTCACCATGATCCAGGACATCGCCGAGCAGACCAACCTGCTGGCGCTGAACGCCACCATCGAGGCGGCCCGCGCGGGCGAGGCCGGCAAGGGCTTTGCCGTCGTGGCCAGCGAGGTCAAGTCCCTGGCCACCCAGACCGCCAAAGCGACCGAAGAGATCGCACAGCAGATCAACGATATTCAGAGCGCCACCGGCAGTGCCGTGCAGGCTATCGCACAGATCACCTCGACCATCGAAGAGGTGCACGGCATCGCCAACGGCATCGCTGCGGCGGTGGAGGAGCAGAGCTCGGCGACGCAGGAAATTTCCCGCAACGTCCAGGAGGCCTCCGCCAGCACCAGCGAGGTGTCGGCCAACATCTCCGACGTGACCTCCGCGGCAATGCAGTCCGGTGAGTCCGCGAAGACCATGCTGAGTGCGGCCAATGAACTGGCCGAGCAGTCCAAGACGCTCAGCGGCCAGGTCGACAACTTCCTCGCCAGCATCCGCGCGAGCTGAGCGCAGACGGCCCCCGGGGCCGCAACGAACAACGCCGGCGGCGCCTCAAGGCTCCGCCGGCGTTCTTTTTTCCGCCCCCTGCCCGGTCTCAGGCCGGTACGGCGACCCGGAACAGCAGGCTGTCGGGGCCGGGGGTCTCGACCACGAGGTCGCTGCCCAGACGTTTGGCCACAAGCCGCGTGAAATAACCGTGCACGCTGCGCGGTGTCATCTCGTCCAGGCTCACGTCGTCCTTCAGACCCGCCAGGGTTTCAGGCCGCAGGTGCGCATCCTGCCCCGCTACCAGGACGCGGGCTTCGGTGCCCTCGGCGCCGCTGCTGATCTCCACCGTCAAGCGGCCGCCACGCGGCAAGGCCTCGTGACCCAGGGCGACCATGTTGAGAATGGCCTTCGGGAGACCGTCCGGCACGCCTTCCGGCGCCTGCACCGTGGTCCAGTCCAGCTTGGTGCGCGAGGTCTCCAGCAGCGCCGCGCTGAGGTCGCGGATCTGCGAATAGTCGGCCCCGACCCGCGCGCCCGCCATGCCGTAGGCGAGGCGGAAAAATTGCAGGACGTTGGAGGCCTGGCGCGCCGAGTTGGCGGTCAGCTTCATGGCGTCCTCGGCCATGCCGAACTCGTCCTCGGCCAGCAGTTCGAGGCCGTTGCCCACCGCACCGATCGGCCCGACCAGGTCGTGACAGAGGCGCGAGGCAAGCAGTTCGGCCACGCGCAGATCGATCTTCACATCCATTCCCGACAACCCCGCTCGAAATCCCAGAAGCCCCGTTTGCGCGGACGACGCCCTGCCCCCAGGGCCGCACCGCCCGAAAGTCACAAGCCGTTTCAGCAGCTTGCGCTTTCTTATACACCAAGCGCCGGGATAGACTACCCCCTGCGGCGGTCCCCGATCGGCGGATCGTCCCTGGTATTGCGCCACTTGGAGACCACCATGGTCAGCGGTACCCTGCACCTGGCACCCGGCATTCGGGTGCGCCATCCCGGCGAGCCGGATTGGGGCATCGGGCAGATTCAGTCGGTGGTCGGCGACCGGGTGACGGTGAATTTCGAGCACGCCGGCAAGCTGCTGATCATCGCCAGCAAGATCGAGCTGGAGGTCATCGCCGACGATGCCTCCTAGCGCCGCCCTGCGCCGCTGGTTGCCTGCCGGCCTGCTGCTGCTCTGCCTCGCCGTTCCGCTGGCCGGCGCAGCCGCACAGGGCGTGCCTGACCAGGCCCTGCACCAGGCCGCACGCAGCGACGACAGCGATCTTGCCGGCTTTGCCCTGGAACGCGGCGCCGAGTTGGAAGGACGCGACCAGCTCGGCAACACGCCGCTGCAGGTCACCGCCATGTACGGCAGCGCCAAGGTGGCCGAGCTGTT
>DAIQBR010000389.1:0-212 GCA_036781105.1 Kiloniellaceae bacterium | reverse complement strand
CGACCCGGCCGCCGCGACCGCCGACGACGCCTGGACGGCCCTCCACTATGCGGCCTACGAGGGCCACGACCGCGTCGCCAAGGTGCTGATCGCCGCCGGCGCGCCGCTGGAAGCGCGCGAAGGCGATCACGGCAACACGCCGCTGCACCTCGCCGCGCGGCGGCTGAGGCGGCCGGTCGTCGCCGCCTTGCTCTCCGCCGGGGCCGAGGTCG
>DAIQBR010000388.1:3018-3776 GCA_036781105.1 Kiloniellaceae bacterium | reverse complement strand
CGCCGGAAAAGCAGCAGCACTACGCCGACGCGCACTTCGCGGCCTTGAAGCGCCTGCTGGACGCCGAGGACCGCAGCTACGTGAATTGATCCTTCCCGAGCCCCGAGGAGATTCCATGCATCACAGCCGCCTTGCCTGTGTGGTGATCGACTGCCGCACCGACGATCTGCAGAAGGACACCGATTTCTGGAGCGGCGCCCTGGGCCTGCCGCTGCGCTACGGACCGGAGGGCGAGCCGCCCTATGCCGGGCTGCAGACGCCGGACGACCAGCCGCACGTCCTGTTGCAGCAGGTCGAGCACGAGAGCCGCGTGCACCTGGACATCGAGACCGATGACATCGAGGCCGAGGTAAAGCGCCTGGAGGCTCTGGGCGCCAAGCGGATCGGCAATGTGCGAAGCTGGTGCGTTATGGAAGCCCCCAGCGGCCAGCGCTTCTGCGTAGTGAAGCCGCAGCGCGCCGACTTCCCGACCGGCGCCACCCAATGGCCGTGAGCCGCGAGCCCTCTATTCCGGGGGCCGGCCGCTTACCTTCCCTCAACCCTTTGGGTCTAAGCCTGTAGACTGGGCCTGTAGATTGGGCGGTGTGGGACCCCGGGAGGGCCGCCGGCAGATGAGGACGTTCCTGATGACCTGGCTTTGGGTGGCGCTTGGGGTCTACGCCTTCGTGGTGGTGGCGATGTTCCTCGCCCAGCGCAGCCTGATCTATCCGGCCGCGCACATCCAGCCGCGTCCGGAGACCCACGGCCTGCCGGCCTTG
>DAIQBR010000388.1:0-2977 GCA_036781105.1 Kiloniellaceae bacterium | reverse complement strand
ACCGGAGCCGGGCCTCACCATCACCCACTGGTATCACCCGCCGGCAGGCGGGTCGGCCGACCCGATCGAACCGCTGATCGTCTTCTTCCACGGCAACGGCAGCGACCTCGGCAGCTCGGTGGAGAAGATGCGGCCCTTCATCGCGGCGGGCTTCGGCCTGCTGGCGGTGGGCTACCGCGGCTACAGCGGCAACCCGGGCAAGCCGAGCGAGGACGGCCTCAGCGCCGACGCGCGCGCGGCGCTCGACTGGGTCGCCGCGCAAGGTTACACCCGCGAGCGCCTGGTCTACTTTGGCGAGTCCCTAGGCACGGCTGTGGCGGTGAAGATAGCCAGCGAGCGTCCACCTTCGGCGCTGGTGCTGGAAGCGCCGCCCAGTTCCATCGTCGATGTCGCGGCGGCACACTACTGGTACCTGCCGGTGCGCCCGCTGGTGCTCGACCGCTGGGATTCGAAGGTGGGCGCGCCGCTGCTGGTGCTGCACGGCGAGAACGACCGCGTGGTGCCGGTGCGCTTCGGCCGCAAGCTCTTCGCCGCCGCCGCCGAGCCCAAGCAGGCGATCTGGCACGCCGAGGCCCTGCACACCAACATCCTGACCTACCCGGGTGTCGTCGAGGACGTGATGGAATTCATCCGGGGACGGTGAGGCGCCCTGAGGGCGTCGCACCGAGGAAGGACGTCTATTCCGATTTTGTGATGAAGCGGTCCGGGATTTCGATTTCGAATGCAGCATCACGATGGAAATCAAGCGCACTCGGGTCCGTGATCTTGTGGCCCTTCAGGCCGACGCCCCGGATCACGGGCTGGTACCAGTATTCAAGGACGCGGACGGGAATACTGTTCATGGTCGCCCCGCTGCTGCAGCAACCGATGTTGGGAGGATCCCCATAGTGAAGCGATCCATCTGCGATCAGGTCGCTTATTTTTCTGACTTTGCTTCCGGACTTATCCCGGAGAGCGCTGCCAAGGTTGAGTTCCGTAAAGGCCACCCGGAACTCCGTTGAACAGGCCTGACATCTGATCAGGGCCAGGACAGCCTCCCGCGAATAAATGTAGGCCGTTCTTTTGGGGGTAAACTGCCAGAACCGAGGCACGGCGTTCTCGTCAAACCACAGCGGTGGCGACGAAATGCGTTCCAAAATGTCTTCATAGCGATGATGCATGGTCCGCACCTTGAGGGAGCTTTGTCATTCCGAAAGGCTTAGGTCCGTGCAGAGGGATCCGCAAGTGGAGTGATCGCCGCCGCATCTGCCAGATGCCTACCCCGCCGCGCCACCCAGTACCGCCAGCGCCTCCGGCGGGTCGATATCCAGCAGCACCGCATCGTGGGAATCCACAGGCGTTTCGGGTCGGCCGGGAGGGGGGCGGCGTCCCGAATTAATACAAATGAAACTTTATGTCCGTACGAAATGTTTAGATTTCATAGCTATTTCAGGAAAATAGGCGATGTTCCGTAAACTCGGCATGGGCAGGATCGGTCTGCGCCTGGCTCTGGCGCTGACGTTCACGGCACTGCTGGCCGTCGCTGTGACGACAGCGGCCAACCTTTGGGTTGCCGCCAGCATGAGCGACCAGGCCTTCGAGCAGAAGCTTTCAGGCCTGCGCGCCCAGTTGGTCGACGCCATCGCCGCGGAAGCCAAGCGGGCGCTCTCCATGGCCACAACGGTCGCGGAAACCACGGCGGTCCAGGAGGCCTTTGCGGCCCGTGACCGAGAGCGTCTGGCCTCCTTCTTCGTCCCTCAATTCGCCAAGATGGATGCAGAGCATGGCGCGCGACAGTTCCAGTTCCACCTGGCGCCGGCCACGTCGTTTCTGCGGGTGCACAAGCCGGAGAAGTTCGGGGACGATCTGTCGTCTTTCCGCTTTACCGTCGTCGAGGTGAACACAAAGGGCGAGCCGATCTCGGGCCTGGAGCGCGGCGTCGCCGGCCTTGGCATGCGCGGCGTGGTGCCGGTCATGCACCAGGGCGCACAGATCGGCTCGGTCGAGTTCGGGCTTTCCTTCGGCCAGGCTTTTTTCGATGCCTTCACCCAGCGGGCCTCGGCCTATGCGGCGCTCTACGTGATCCGCGACGAGGGAATCGAAAGCTTCGCCAGCACCTTCCCCCAGGACGTGGCCTTCGACGATGCGGTGCTGCGCACTGCGGCGGCGGCCAGCAAGCCCACCATCCAACAGCGTATGGACATCGGTGGCATGGCCCACGCGGTGCTGCTGACTCCGATCGAGGATTTCAGCGGCAAGGTCATTGGCGTGGCTGCCATCGGCTTCGACCGCACGGGCATTGATTCCACGCTCACCTCAGGGCGCCTGATTTCCTTTGGCATCGGCCTGGCGGCTCTGCTGGCGGCCCTGGTGATGGCCTGGGTGATGAACCGTTCGATCGCCAAGCCGATTTCCGTGATCACGCGCATCATGCGCCGCTTGGCGGCGGGCGACACCGCGGTGGATATCCCGGGGCGCCAGCGCCGCGACGAGCTGGGTGAGATGGCCGAGGCGGTGCAGGTCTTCAAGGAAAACGCCATCGAGAAGCTTCGCCTGGAAGAGGAGCAGCGCGCCGCTGAAGAGCAGGCGGCAGCAGAGAAAAAACGCAGCCTCAACGAGCTGGCGGACGGCTTCGAAGTCTCCGTCGGCCGGATCGCCGGCAACGTATCGACCAGCGCCGCCGCCATGGAGAAGACGGCGAAGGAGCTGACGGAGATTTCCCAGCGCACCGACGAGCGCACCGGGAAGGTCAAGACAACCTGTGAAGACGCCAGCAGCAGCGTGCAGACAATGGCTACGGCAGCCGAGGAGTTGAGCGCCTCCATTGCCGAGATTTCTCAGCAGGTCGCGCGGGCCAACGAGGTATCGCGCAAAGCGGTCGAGGAAGCTTCGGCCACAGACGGCACCGTCAAGGGCATGACCGAGGCGGCCGATCGCATCGGCGACGTGGTGAAGCTGATTCAGGACATCGCCGAGCAGACCAATCTGCTGGCCCTGA
>DAIQBR010000387.1:0-3786 GCA_036781105.1 Kiloniellaceae bacterium | reverse complement strand
CCGATGGAGACCGGCCGCGTCTCGGTCGCCCGCGCCAACGCCCACGTGACCTATCCGGCCCGGGTGCAGCTGGTCGCCGCCATGAACCCCTGCCGCTGCGGCTACCTGGACGACCCGGGCCGCGCCTGCGCGCGGGCGCCGCGCTGCGCCGCCGACTACCAGTCGAAGATCTCCGGCCCGCTGTTCGACCGCATCGACCTGCACGTCGACGTGCCGGCGGTCGCCGCCGCCGATCTTTCCTTGCCGCCGCCGGCGGAGGGCTCACGAGAAGTCGCCGCCCGCGTCGCCGCGGCCCGCGCGCGCCAGAGCGCACGCTTCGCGAAGGCCGCCGAAGAGAATCGCCCGCGCAGCAACGCCGAGGTGGACGGTCAACTGCTGGAAGAGGTCGCCGCGCCCGACGCCGAAGGCCGCCGGCTGCTCACCCAGGCCGCCGAGGCGCTGAAGCTCTCCGCCCGCGGCTACCACCGCGTTCTCCGCGTCGCCCGCACGCTGGCGGATCTGGAGGGCGTCGAGGCGGTGAGAAGACCGCATATTGCGGAGGCGCTGACCTATCGGCGGACGCTGCCCGGGCGTTCCTAGTTCAGGATCTCGAAGGGGACAACCAGGCGCGAGACGGCGCCGGCCTCGTCCTGCAGCGGCAGGAGTGCGGCTTCCCAACGCATGCGGCGGTCGTCGGCGGTGAAGAGCTCCTCGACGACGAAATGCGGCGCCTTGCTTTGCACCGCGTGGAGACAGCTGGCCCGGATGAAGTCGCGGTAGTGAGGATCGCGGTAGTCGTCGATCGACCGCCCGGTAAGATCCTGCCCGACGTACTTGGCGCCAGTGGCCGAGTGAACCCGGTAGATGAAGTCGAGCGGATCGGAGCGGACCTCCAGGAAATTGATGTTCCCGACGACGCTGCGGTAATCGAGAATGTCGAAATCCGCGGCCGCGGGCAGCCCATCGGAGGCCCCGCGCTTGCCCTGCCAGACGGCAAAGGCCTCCTTGAGGCGCGGCGAGCTCAACTCCTCCAGCCTGCGAGGGGTAAAGACCGCGGGCACATTCCGGTCGCGGGACCGCCCCAGCTTCAGCCTGCCGCCCGTCAGTCCCTTGTCGCCTGGCCGCTCCATCTTTCTATCCCGACCGCTGTCCGAACAAGACTCTGTCGCCCCCGCACCGCCCCTGGCAACCGGAACAGCCGTTTCACCGCCCCAATGGGCTGTTTTTGCAACTGGGGCGTAAAAAGCTGCAAAGCGCTTCTAACTAATCAGCGAACACGGCTGAACTCTGCGGCACAAATGCGACCTGGCAACCATGAGCCGGTCCGGCGAGAGAGGTGGTGCACCCGCAGCAACCAATGCAGTTGCCGCGCGGACTGTTCCGCGCTAAAGCCGCCGCCATGACCACGCTCACCGATGTCGACATCCAGCTCGTCTCCGTCGACGACACCTTCGAACTGCGCAAGGCGGTGTTGCGGCCGTGGATTACCCTGGAAGATTCGCGGAAGCTCTATGGCAGCGACGGCGAGCACTTCCATGTCGGCGCGTTGCAAAACGGGCGGGTCGTCAGTACCGCCGCCTTCGCGGTCGAGGCGCATCCCGACTACATGAAGGAATTCGGGCCGCTGCAGTGGCGCCTGCGCGGCATGGCGAGCGACCCGGCGCTGCAGGGGCAGGGCCTGGGTGGAAAGGTGCTGGCCTTCGGCGTGGCCGAGGTGGCGCGGCGGGTGGCCGGCGCGGGCGCGGCGACGCTGTGGTGCAGCGGGCGCACCGGCGCCCAGCGCTTCTACGAGCGCCACGGTTTTGCACCCATCGGCGACCTCTACGAGACGCCGGGGACGGGGCCGCACTATATCTTCTGGCGCCGGGTGGGCGTGGGGTAACCCCCTCACCCAGCTACGGCTAGGCTCGCTTTCGCTCGCCAAGCCTGCGAAACCCTCTCCCGCGAGGGGAGAGGGAAACAAAAGTCAAAACCCGTCGAGAAAACTCTTCAGGTGGCGGTTGAAGGCTTCCGGCTGTTCCAGGTTGGGCAGGTGGGCGGTGCCGGGGATGACGCTGCCGAGGGCCTGGGGCATGGCCTGCACCAGATGCACGCAGCGCTGCTGGATGTGCGGGAAGTCGAGGTCGCCCCAGACCAACTGCGCCGGCAGCTTCAGATCGGCGAGGCGGGCGTAGGCGGCCGGGAAGGCGGCGGGGTTGGTCTCGCGGCCCGGCTCCGGCGCGTAGAGGGCGGTGCCGTTCATCTCCAGGAAGAGATCGCGGACCGCGCCGCCGACGCGGCCTTCCTCGCTGCCCGGGCCGTCGAGCCACATCCAGGCCTCCAGCAGGTTGGTGCGCTCCAGGTCCTCGTCCTCCTCGGCCTCCTCCAGCAGTTCCAGCAGCGCTTCGACCGGCGGCGGAAAGTCCTCCGGCGAGGGCGCGCCGGTGACCGCCGGCGCAACGAGAAAGAGGCCGGCGGCGCGGCCGGGATGGGTCAGCGCGAAGTCGATGGCGATGCGCCCGCCCTGGGAGCAGCCGACCAGCACCGGCGGCTCCAGGCCGAGCTGGTCGATGACGGCCAGCAGGTCGTCGACATGGGAGAAGGTCTCCGCCGGGCCGCGCGTGCCGCCGAAGCCGCGGCGGTCGTAAGCCGCCACGCGGCGCGAGGCGGCGAAGGTGTCGAGCTGCTCGCCCCACATGCGCCGGTCGGCGACGCCGGCATGCAGGAAGACCAGCGGCGGCCCGCCGCGATCCTCGCTGCCGGACTCGCTGCCCGCGAGGCGCGTCTGGCCGCTGGCGACGGTGAAATCCTTCGGCATGGGAGTCCTTTCGAGCGGCGGACTGCGCCGGCGGCGCGCCGCCTCAGCCCTTCGGCGGCTTGATCATGCGGCCGAGAGGCTGGCCGCCGAAGAGGTGGAGGTGGAAGTGCGGCACTTCCTGGTGGCCGTGCAGGCCGGTGTTGGCGAGCACGCGGTAGCCGTCGTCCTCGATGCCGAGGTCGCGGGCGATCTTGCCCGCGGCGCGGAACAAGCCGGTGATCTCCGCCTCCGAGGCCTGCTGCGAGAAGTCGGCGAAGGAGACGTAGGCGCCCTTGGGGATGACCAGCACGTGCACCTTGGTCTGCGGCTGGATGTCGTGGAAGGCCAGGACGTGGTCGTCCTCGTAGACCTTGTTGCAGGGAATCTCGCCGCGCAGGATCTTGGCGAAGATGTTGCTCTCGTCATAGGCCATGGCGCGTCTCCCCCTCGTCCTTGTTTCTGCGTCAGTCTGGCTTGCGTGACGCCTTCTCGGCAATGCCGGAAATGCCCTTGCGGCTTTCCAGCGCCGCCCAGACCTCGGCCGGCTGCACGCCGCTGGCGGCCCAGAGCACCAGCAGGTGGTAGAGCAGGTCGGCGGACTCGGTGACCACGCCGTCCTTGTTCCCGCGCACGCCCTCGATCACCGTCTCGACGGCTTCCTCGCCGAGCTTCTGGGCGATCTTGTCGAGGCCGCGGCTGAACAGGCGCGCCGTGTGCGAAGAGTCCGGGTCGGCGCCGCGGCGGCTTTCGATGATGTCGTAGAGGCTGTCGAGGACGGAACCGTTCAAGCTGGTCATGACGGAGGGTCTTTCCTTGCGGCGTCTAGGCGATCGGGCGCACCGGCAGGCCGTGGTCGGCGAGGCACTGCTTGGCCTCGGCGATGGAGTAGGTGCCGAAGTGGAAGATGGAGGCGGCCAGCACCGCCGAGGCATGGCCCTGGGTGATGCCCTCGGCCAGGTGATCCAGGGTGCCGACACCGCCGGAGGCGATCACCGGCACCGGCACCGCGTCGGCCACCGCGCGGGTCAGCG